>JAFGQQ010000181.1 GCA_016935595.1 Bacteroidales bacterium | reverse complement strand
ATTGATGATAGAAGGCCCAATTAAGAAAAATAAATCTTCATTTATTGTTTCAGGAAGAAGAACATATATTGATATATTGGCAAGGCCCCTTATTAAATACCAGGCCAGACAAAATGATCTGGATAAATTTACTGCAGGATATTATTTTTATGACCTGACCGGTAAAGTAAATTACAAAATATCAAATAAAAGCACGGTTTTTTTAAGCACTTATATGGGTAGAGACAAAGCCTATCTCGGACAAGAAGATGAAAGGAATGACATGATGATTAAATCTGATTTTGGATTGTTCTGGGGAAATATTACAACTGCTTTAAGGTGGAATTATATGATTAATAAGAAATTGTTCAGCAACTCAACATTAACTTATAGTCGCTATAGATTCATTACGTCAATATATTTTTTAGATAAAGATACCATTAATACAAGTGAAATAGGTTTCGATTATAAGTCAGGAATATATGATTGGACAGGTAAAATTGATTTTGATTATATTCCTAATCCAAATCATTATATCAAGTTTGGAGGAAGCCTCATCTATCACACATTCATACCAGGAGTTAATGTTTTTAATATTGAGATGTCATCAGAAAATGAAACTGAAAAACTTGATACCTCATTCGGAAATAATAATATATATGCTTATGAGAATGATATTTATATTGAAGATGATTTTGAAATTAGCAGCCGGTTGAAAACAAATATTGGACTCCATTATTCCGGTTTTCATGTTAGAAATACATATTACCAGTCACTTCAACCAAGATTTTCAGGACGGTTTTTAATTATGGATAATTGGTCTGTTAAACTGGCTTATTCACAAATGAGACAATATCTGCATTTATTATCTAACGTAACTATTGGTATGCCAACTGATTTATGGTTACCGGTTACCGATTCTATTAAGCCACAAAAATCAACTCAATATGCAATTGGGTCGGCCTTTTCTATAAAAGATAAATATGAAATTAGTGTTGAGGGATTTTATAAAGATATGAATAACCTGATTGAATATAAAGAGGGCGCAAGTTTTATGTCGTTTGATAATGACTGGGAAGATAAAATTGAAATTGGGAAAGGATGGTCATATGGCATTGAATTATTTTTTGAAAAGAAACTTGGTAAAACTTCAGGTTGGATTGGATATACCCTAAGCTGGTCGTGGAGACAATTCGAGAACATAAGCTTTGGTAATAGATTTCCTTATAAATATGATAGAAGACACGATATCAGCATTGTTATAACCCATGAATTTAATGAAAAATGGGATGTTGGAGCTACCTGGGTTTATGGAACAGGAAATGCAGTTACTTTGGCAACGGAAAAGTACCTAGCCACTTTTAAAAATGATCCGGGAAATAACGATTATCTCGATTTAGAAAATATGATCGAATATTTCGGGGATAGAAATTCATTTAGAATGGCCGATTATCATAGGTTAGATATTGGAGTGAATTATCATTTTGAACTGGGTAAATTTAAAGCCAAATTAAATGGGGCGGTTTATAATGTATATAATCGTAAAAATCCGTTTATTTTACAATTTGAAGATGTATTTCTTAATGCGGAAGGCACTGAACAAAAAACTCAATTAATGCAATATACTCTGTTCCCTTTAATTCCTTCAATAAATTTTACTGTTTCGCTTTAATTTAAAATTATGAGATATATTATTATATTGTTAGCTGTTTTATTAATCACTTCCTGTGAAAAGGTTGTAGATATTGATATTCCTGAAAGTGAAAAAAAGATAGTAGTAAATGGCATTTTTAAAGCCGATAGCATAATTTCCATTCATCTTTCAAAAAGCATGAATATTTTAGATCCTATTAAGTGGTATGATTTACCGGTAATTGAAAATGCTGATTTAAATATAAGTTCTGATAACGGATTATTGAACATAAATTATTTAGATAAAGGTTTCTATATTTCAGATGAGAGAGTTCTGCAAGGTGGCCGGTATTCTGTGCTTATTGATGCCCCTCCATTGCAACAAGTAAGCGCAGAAATTGAAGTGCCAGATAGAATTGAAATCACATCGGTTGACACTTCTTCTTTTTATGGAAAAACTTATACACTTGATTCGGGCCTGGTAGATATAATATTTTACGAAGCAAGACTGAAATTCAAAGATCCTGGTGATGTTAAAAATTATTATATCATTAGCTGTAAAGTTTTGTATGATCATATCTTTATTGACACAAATATTTATAAGATAGAACAATTGAGAGAGAATCCGAATTTAATATTATTATTTGGTGATACTGTTAAAACATTAGAAAAGAAGTTTGTTTTTAGTGGTGCACAGATTTCTATTAATGAGGTTTTTGCCGATGAAGGGCTTTTATTAACAGATGATATTTTCAATGGAAAGGAAATTGAAATATCAGTAATCTTTGAACCGGATAAAATGGCGATTTCCCAATTGGAATATTATTTTAGTATAATTTCAATTGGTGAAGATTATTATAAATACATTATTTCAAAACAAAAAGCGGATCAGTCAAACGGGCCATTTTCTCATCCGGTGCAGGTTTTATGCAATATCGAAAATGGTTATGGTATATTGGCGGGATGCGCCGAATCGATTGATTCACTTATTTTCCAGCAGGAAGAAATCGACCGTTTCAGGTATACTTCTCTAGAAGATTTCATTGATTTTTTGGAAGGTAATGTGTTTGAATTTTAATTATGCTTAGTTTATTCGTATCGTAAAGATTTAACCGGATTTTGTAAAGCAATCTTTATTGATTGGATATTAATGGTGAATAACGCTATTAATATACTTATTATTCCGGCATATATAAAAATAAATATTGATAAGGGAGTTTTGTACTGGAAATTTGTTAACCATAAGTTGACAATATAATAAGAAACCGGCCATGCAATAATATTTGCAATGATCAGCCAAATTGTAAATTCTCTCGAGAATTGCATTATAATTTTTAAAGCAGTGGCGCCAAAAGCTTTTCTTATCCCGATTTCTTTCGTTCTTTGTTCTGTTGTATAGGCTGTTAAACCAAATAATCCTAAAACAGCAACAAATATTGCTAAAATGGTGAGTACAAAAACGATCTTTGCCATTCTATTTTCACTTTCATACTTTTCTTTATTATTGTCTTTCAAGTAAAAATAATCGAATGGAAATTCAGTATTTATATTATTCCAATACTTTTCTAATGATTCAATACAGCTTTTATTATTTCGTTTAATGCAATTTAATCTTATATTTAAAAAATTTGGATTCTTATTATTGAAATGTAAAATTGCAGGTTCCATAATTTCATGCAACGATTGAAAATGAAAATCTTTCACAACTCCTATAACTTCAAGATCAACCCGGGTTTCGTCTTCTAATTTATAAGAAATTTTCTTTCCAATAGCATCTTCCCATTCAAGCATTTTCTGGAGGGTTTCATTAATTAAAATATAATTTGTATCCGACTTAGCTCCCTTAAAATTTCTGCCTTTAATTATTCTAATCTCCATTGTATTTACAAAATCTTCGTCAACTTCAAAATTGTATATTAACCATGGATTGTTTTTAGATTTTCCTTCAGGATAAAAACCATGCCCTCTTAAACCCCCTCCTAAAAATTCTTCAGAGAATGATATATTTTTGACAACCGGAGATTTTTTTAATTCACTTTTTATAAATTCCTTTTTTTGTTTAATATCTTCATTTCTTAGTGGAATTATAATTACCTGTTCACTATTATATCCAAGATCGGAAATTTGTATGAACTGTAATTGTTTATAAATAATAATGGTTGAAATGATCATAATAATAGCCAGAATAAACTGGATAATTACTAAATATTTACGGATATTTATATTTTTATCATTTTTTAAATACCTGAATTTCAATACCTTTATTGGATTTTTTAATGAATAATAAATTGCAGGATATATTCCTGAAAATAATCCTGTAATAAAAGTTATGCAAAGGAATACAACAATAAATTTATAGTCGATTAGAATATTAAAATCGATATTAACATTAAAAACCTGGTTAATTAATGGTGTAAGAAATTCAATAAAAACCAGTGCAAGTATAAAAGCTATTAAACTTAAAAATACCGATTCACCAATAAACTGGCCAAAAAGATTAGTGTTTGAACCGCCTAAAACTTTTCGTATTCCAACTTCAATATTTCTTTTCGATGACCGTGCAGTTGATAAATTCATGAAGTTTATGGAAGCAATGATTATAATAAATATCGCGATTGAGATTAATATGTAAATGTTCAGCATATTATTATTTTGACTAAT
Source organism: Bacteroidales bacterium (assembly GCA_016935595.1). The sequence continues at coordinate 3,593 of JAFGQQ010000181.1, read as the reverse complement.
CTCACCCATAATATCCGAGTGAAGATGTATATCTTTTAAAGGCTGAAAATAGGGCTCATAAATTATTCCGTATTCCGACAGGTCATCCTCTATATTTTTGCTTATTATTGACGGGATTTTATTTTCCATTTTTACAATATCAATTTTTTCATCTGCCAGGATATAGGAATAAAATCTGAGTGTTAGCCAATCGTTAATATTTTCAGCATTTTCACTTTTATATAAACTGGAAAAGGACACCACGATATCAAATTTAATATGGGAATGGGAAGGAATATTTTTAATTATACCTGTAATTATATAATTTTCATTGTTATTCCATCGAATTATTTGTCCAATGGGATTTTGATTACCAAAAAATTTTTTAGCTATTTTTTCGGTTAAAACAATTGAATAAGGTTCGGAAAGAGCTTTATCAGGATTTCCGACCAAAAAATTAAATGAAAATATTTTAAAAAATGAAGTATCGGCAAATATGATATTTTCTTCATAGAATTTTTTGTCGCCATAGCCCAACAATATAGTCTGGTTAATTTTATGTATTCTTGTTGATAATATTACTTCAGGAAATTCATTTCTGAGGGCAAGTCCTATAGGTGCAGATGAGATGGCTGCATTTAATTTTTGACCAGATATTTCGGCCCTGACTGCAATTCTGTAAATGTTTTTATAATTAAGGTTAAACTTGTCATAGTTATATTCGCTGTTAATATATAAAAATATAAAACCACTTATAGTTAAACCAATTGATAAACCAATAATATTAATAAAAGAAAAACCTCGTTGACTATAGAGGTTTCTAAAATAAGTTTTAATAAAGTTTTTAAACATTAATCTGTTTTGATACAAATTTACAATGATTGTACCAAATTTCATAACTCATTAATTAGTTTGATTTTATGATATTTCAAGGATATCAGAAATGTTCGTTTAAATACATATTTGTTCGCTATCGTACGATTTTAAATAGTTGGATAATTCAAATTTTTCAAATAAAATTTTATGAAGCAGAATTATTATATTTTTATCTTAATTTTTAAGATCAATAATTGTTTTGAATCTATTTGAAATTAATTATCTTAACCTGTTTTTTTATAATATTTATAATGCAAGATAAAAAATATATGATTCTTATTGTTGACGATGAAATTGATATATTGGAATTTTTAAGTTATAATTTAAACAAAGAAGGTTTTGAGGTTCATACATCTTCAAACGGACAACAAGCCATTAATGTAGCAAAAGAGATTGTGCCTCATTTGATTTTATTGGACGTTATGATGCCTGAAATGGATGGAATTGAAACTTGTGAAGAATTACGAAAATTAAAACAACTAGATAACACACTAATTGCTTTTTTAACGGCACGAAGTGAAGATTATTCACAAATTGCAGGATTTGAAGCCGGAGGTGACGATTATATATCAAAACCGGTTAAGCCAAAGGTGCTGATTAGCCGTATTAAAGCGCTACTTAAACGAACCAATCTTATAATTCCCGATGATAAAACAATTAAATCTTTAAAGAAAAAATCAGGAATTAAAATCGATAAAGACCGTTATATTGTGACTAAAGATGACAAAGAATTAATAATGCCAAAAAAGGAATTTGAGTTACTGGCATTATTAGTATCCAGGCCCGAAAAAGTTTTTAAACGTGATGAGATATTCTCAAAAGTATGGGGTGATGATGTTATTGTTGGCGACAGAACTATTGATGTTCATATACGGAAATTAAGAGAGAAAATAGGGGAAAAGCATATTATTACTGTGAAAGGAGTAGGATATAAATTTATTTATTAAGTAATTATTTATTCAATAACTGTTAAAACTTAAAAACATGAATATTCATAAGTCGTTTAATATCATATTTTTTATTCTGTTTGTTAACATTTCGATATCCCTAAGCGCAAATAATATTAATGACATTCTAATATCAAAACTTAACATCGAAATTAAAAATTGGAAATTATCAGATAAAGTTCTATCATACGATGTAAATACTTTATTTGAATATATAAATGGTGCTGCTGAATCATATTTATTAAATTATTTCCAGAAATTATATGTAATCGAATATTTCTTAAATGAAGAAAATAAAATTAAAGTTGAAATTTATCAACATAAAAGCCCTGTTTATGCATTTGGGATTTATAGTCAGGAAAGGCCAACCCGCGGTAATTTTATGCAAATTGGTACAGAAGGTTATTCGGTTGACAATGGCATAAATTTTTTGTCGGGCAGTTATTATATTAAAGCTTATACTTACATTAATTTACTTGAGGTAATAGATATTTTAGTTAAAATATGTCAGGATATAACAAGCAATCTTTCAACTATTAATGAATTTCCTGCTATTTTGAAAGTATTTCCCGAAGAAGGAAAAATTGACAAATCTGAAAAATTTATTTCTAAAAGTTATTTGGGATACGAGTTTTTGCCTTCAGCTTTTGAAGCAAGTTATGAAATAGATGAAAATGAATTCATTGTATTTATTATTGAATCAGAAGAGATCCAAAAGGTTTTTGATGATTATAAAGCCAAAGCATTAGAAATAATAGAATCGGAAAATGTTTATTATTTAACAGATAAGTATATAGGTGAAATAGTTTTAGATATTAAGAATAATTATCTATACGGCATACATGGAAAAATTAAAAAAGAAACAGCATTAAGATATATGAATATGATTCATAATAATTTAGACCATTTTGAGAAATAACGTTAAATTATTAATGAAAACCAAAAGGTTTGTGTTGTTTGGAATAATAAAGGTAAACACATTGATGGACACTTATATTCAAATAGAGGTATTACACTTATAAATTATTCAAATTTAAAATCAATACCCAATAGTTCTTTAAAATTCTCAGCAATTCTGGAAGCCCTGTTTTGCTCAGTACTAATTAATTTTTTTATATAACTATTTGCTTTTAAATACAAATCGTATGATTCTAAATTATAAAAGAATGGAATTACAGCTTTGTAATATCCTTTCCCTCTTTTAGTTTTTTTCTTTATAATTAATTCTTTGCAGTTCTCAGGTATGTGAATTTTCTCATCAGACATTCTAATTCCAAAAATTTTCACGGTTTTAATTATATTTTTATTGATATAATCAATAATGAATGAGGCTCGGGTTGTTAAAATAATTAATCCGATAACTGTAAATGCCAAGTTTAGTGCAAGATCACGCAATTCTATGGTTTCAATAAAAAGCTTAATAGAATTTATTATGTTATAAAACCCAAATACTAACAAAGCAAATCCAAGAATTAAAAAATGATAAGGAAATAAAAAATATGTTTCTTTTTTCATGGTTAACAATATTGTATGCAAGATATATATTTCAAAAGAATATTAATATAAAATTATTGAGATATATTTAATAAACAATTATTTAGCCTTATCCTTAGTCTTTCCTTTTTCCTTCTTTATAATAAATCACACATCATCCTGTTTTATTTCTATATTTGTGAATTATTAAAAAAAATAAATGCTGGCGTTATTAATTAAAGAAATAAACAGTTTTTTTAATACAATTACCGGTTATTTTGTAATTATTATCTTTTTAGTAATAAACGGTTTATTTCT
>JAFGQQ010000016.1 GCA_016935595.1 Bacteroidales bacterium | reverse complement strand
ATATTAAAATTTAGTGAATCTTTGTGTTTTTGTGTCTTAGTGGCGGAAAATTAACTTTTTAGACACCCTCATCCATGTATTTATTTTGAAGATCATTCATATCTTAAGCTATTTATTGGGTTGCCGTTTGCTGCCCGCCAGGTTTGCCAGCTTACGGTTAATATTAGCATGAGTAAAGCCAAACCGCCACCCGACAGGAAAAATAAAATACCCGGTTCAATACGGTATGGAAAAACCGATAAATAACCTTTTGTGATTATAAAAGCAATAGGAGTGGCAATACATATAGCAATAATAACCTGGATAAACAAACCTTTTAATAATTTCATTATAACGCTTATTACAGATGCTCCGCAAACTTTTCTAATTCCTGCTTCTTTACGATGCCGCTGGGCAATAAACAGCGATAATCCAAATAATCCAATTAAAGAGGCAATAATGGTTAAAATAAAAAACAAATTCATCAATTTAAAAGTTGAAATGAATGATTTTGCTTCTTTTGTCCCGTTAAGTATTTCATCATGATATTTAATTTCAACTGGATATTCGGAGTTGAATCTTTGTAATGCAGTGGTAATATAATTATTTGTTTGATCCCTGTTTTCGGGACTTATTTTCATAACCAGATATTCATTCTGATTCCCGCTATTTCTTATTAATATTGGTATTTGGTCAAATATAGGTGGTAGTGCCATGTATTTGTCAATTACTCCGATTATTGTATAATTTTTATTCCATAACATTACTGTTTTATTTAATGGATCGGTATAACCTAATTCAGCGGCGGCTTCTTCATTTATTACTATTGCATTTTTTTTATCTGAGATGAATTCATATGAAAAAAACCTTCCTTTTAACATATTAATTTGATAGACATCCAGGTAATCTTCTTCAAAGAAATAAACAGCGGCTATGGATTGATTATTTTTTTCTTTCCATTCATTAGTAACATTATAACCCGAAGAAGGGATTGTTGAACCCCAGGATACATATTCAACAGCAGGATTTTTCAATAATTCATCTTTAACTTTATTTAAATCACCCCACTGATTTCCTGAAATACATATTACATTTTCGGCTTCATACCCTTTGGTATCAATATCATCTAGATGCCTGTTTTGTTTACCCATAATCATCATAAACTGTATAAAAACAATAGCCAGTATAAATTGAAAGGAGGTTAAAATATATCTAGAAAAGCTTTTCCCTTTTATTTGAAAATCGGACGATTTCATTAAGTTAACAGGTTTTAAGGCCGAATAACGAAGCGCCGGGTATAAACCGGAAAAAATTATGGTAAAAAGAAATAAACCAATGGTAATTATAATGAAATCCAAATTAGGTTTAATGCTTATGTTTGTATCCATTAATAGGTTAAATTGAGGTAAAACGGATTTAATAATGAGTATAGCTAAATTAAAACTAATAAGAGTTGATAATGTAATATCAGTTAAAAATTGAAGAAAAATATTTTTACGTTTTCCCCCGTTTACTTTTCTAATGCCTGTTTCCTTGCTTCTGGTCGAAAACAATATATTGGTCAGATTAATATAATTAAAGCATGATGTAATAAGTACAAATAATCCCCCGATAAGAAAACCCATTAATTTCCCTTTATTGTTCTCCCATGTTCCTCTCAGGTGAATATTTTTAATCGGCATTAAAAACACCGAAATATTTTCCAGATCAATAGGTATTTTATATAGAGACAAAATTTTTGCATTTATTTTTTTATAGTCTGTTTCAGAATGTACCGAGACATATATGTTGTAATTTGTCCCGTTATATTCTTTATAATTCCAATAGGATGTTCTGTCAATAAATGTGAAGGGTATTATAAATTCCCGATGTATATGTGTGTTTGAGGGGAAATCTTTAAAAACTCCGGTAACTAAAAAACCAGATTTTTCTCCATAAATGTTCATTGTTAAAAATTTACCTAATGGATTTTCTTTGCCAAAATAGCGTTTTGTTGCTTTTTCGGATATAACAACAGTTAGCGGATCAGAAGCAGGTTTTCCCGATATGAAAGGAATTGTGAACATATTGAAAAAGGAGGAATCTGTTGCCAGAATATCATTTTCATTGAATATGTTTTCTCCTGCCCTTATTGTTCCGCTTAAACCGATTGAAATAGAATATTCCTCTATTTCCGGAAATAAATTTTTTAGATCTTCCCCAACAGGCCCAAAAGTTGTTGGTGTACTTTGTATATCGCCAAAATCGCCTGACGTATAAACTTTGAATATCTTATCTGCTTTTTTATGACAGTTTTCGAACGTAAGTTCATGTATGGCAAATAAAATGGCCAAAACTGCCGAGGCCAGGCCAAAAGTTAATCCTAAAATATTTATAACAGAAATAACTTTATTTTTTAACAAATTCCGCCAGGCTGTGATGATGTAATTTACTATCATAATTTGAATATTTTCATTTTTACTTATTCATATCTCAATGCCTTTACTGGATTACTATTAGCAGCCATCCATGTTTGCCAGCTTACTGTTATTAATAGCAATAAAAGGGCTAGTCCTCCTCCTGATAGGTAAAACAATATTCCTGGATTAATCCTAAAAGGAAAAGTTTGTAAAAACCCTTGAGAGAAAAAGTATACAAATGGGGTGGCTATTACAATTATAATAAGTACCTGAATTATTAAACCTTTTAAAAGTTTTAACATTATAACTGAAACAGAGGCTCCAAATACTTTGCGTATTCCTATTTCTTTAATGTGACGTTTTGCTATAAAAACTGATAATCCGAATAAACCAATAAGTGAGGTGATAATGCAAAGATTAAAAAATATATTCATTATAATACCTGATGAAACATATGATCTTACTTGTTTTAAATCCATAATATAATCGTCACAATATTTTAGTTCAATTGGATAATCCGGATTAATATTTGAAAGGATTTCTTTAATATTTTTTTGTGTTGCGTCACTATTTTCAGGTTTGATTTTTATAACTAAGAATTGACTATTACTATTACTTAACCGTATAATCATCGGCATATTATTAAAAACCGGGGGTAATGCTCTATAATCTTCTACAACACCTATAATATTATATTGCTTATTCCTAAAATAAAATGACTGATTAATAGGCTTATCATATCCCATCTCTTGAACCATTTTTTCATTAATAACAATGCTATTCTCTTTATCAGATGGAAATGATTCATTAAAGAACCTTCCATGGGTTAATTTAATACTAAATACATCCAGATAGTCTTCTTCAAAATTTAAATATAGAGCCATTGACTTATTCTCACTGTTTTTCCATTCCTGCGTAAAATTCATTATTCCCATCGATGGCATTGAGTGTCCCCAGGAAACATTTACAATTGAAGGATTTTTTAATAACTCATCTTTTACCATATTTAAATCGCCCCAGGCCCATCCTGTTGTACATAATACATTTTCGCTACTGTACTTTTTAATATCCTGTTTATCCATATATTTTAACTGCTTTGCCATAACCATCATAAATTGAATGAATATTATGGCAAGGAAAAATTGAAATGAAGTAAGCATGACCATGGAACGGTTTTTATTGACTAATTTCTTTTCATTATCTTGAATCAAGATAATTGATTTTGAGGCAGAATGTTTGAGGGCAGGGTACAATCCTGACAAAAGTATTGTAAATACAAATAATCCTGTCCATAATCCCATAACCTCCAAATTTAAATCGAGGGTTAGTTTAGTATCCATCAACATATTAAAATCTGGAAGAATAAATTTCAATATGACTATTGCCAGATTGAAGCTAATTAATGTTGACAAAGTAGTATCAATAATGTATTGCAAAAGAATATCTTTTCTTTTACCTCCGGCTACTTTTCTTATTCCGGTTTCTTTACCTCGGACAGAAAATAGAATATTCGTTAAATTAATGTAATTAATACATGATGTTAATAGCATAAATAATCCACCAATTAGCAAGCCAATAAATTTCATTTTATTTGATTGATAAGCACCATGAAAATGAATATCTTTTATGGGCATTAAAAAAGCAGAAATATTCTCTATTTCGACTGGAATTTTGTAGTTGGCTGCGATTTTATTATTTAATTCTTTATAATCTACACCATCCTTTAATATAACATAATTAATGTATTCGGTTGAATGATATGTTTCGAATTTCCAATAAGGTATGTACGATGCAAATTCTAGTGGGATAATGAATTCGTATTGAATCATAGTATTTGATGGGAAGTCTTTAAAAACACCTGTTATCAGGAAGTCTTTTTTTACACCATTGATATTTATATTCATATATTTATCAATAGGATCTTCTTTGCCAAAATATCGCTTTGCTATTTTTTCAGATATTGCTACAGTTAAGCCATTTTGTGAGGGGGTGCCATTTATAAAATCAATGGTAAAAGTTTTATAAAATGATTTATCTGTAATAACAATCTTATCTTCATTAAATAAATTTTCACCTACCTTAACTGTTCCGCTAGCTCTTTTCGAAAAAGAATATAATTTTATTTCAGGAAACATATTTTTTAATTCTTTTCCTTCTGGTCCAAATGAATCAGGTATTTCATTCATTTCCCCAAATTTTCCTGAAATATATACCCTGTAAATGTTTTTGTAGTTTTTATGGCAGTTTTCATAAGTTAATTCATGTTGAGCATATAAAATTGCCAATATAGCCGAAGCAAGCCCAAGTGTAAGACCTAAAATATTTAT
>JAFGQQ010000180.1 GCA_016935595.1 Bacteroidales bacterium | reverse complement strand
GAAGCCAAAATAAACCAGTTTAAAAAAAGAAAAGTTAAATCGCCCGATAACTTAGTTTATATCCCAATTGATTTTAATAAGGAAACAATAGAAAATAAATTAGATGAATATGGATTTTTAAAAAATAAAAAATGCCTGTTTATATTGGAAGGATTAATTATGTACCTGGATGAGCAATCAGTTAATAACACTTTTAGAATAATTAATGAATATGCAGGAAACGGGAGCCTTTTGGTATTTGATTATGTTTATGCATCTGTTTTACGAAAAGAAAATTTGTATTATGGCGAAAAAAGTATTCATAAAACAGTTTTAAATGCAAGTGAACCATGGACGTTTGGAATAGAAAAAGGGGAAATTGAGAATTTTCTTCTAAAAAAAGGATTTAAACTTGTCGAACATTTTAATTCGGAAGAATTAGAAAAAAAATATTTTAAAAATAATTCAGGCAAAATAGTTGGCCGGATTAATGGTACGCATTGTTTGGTTTTGGCCGGGAAATAATAAGTATAAATAAAATTCGTAATATTATTTTAATGAGAAATTTAGTATTATTATTTAGTTTACTATTTGTTTATTTAATATCATATTGCCAGGAAAATGTTTATGGCAGGGTAACGGGCAAGGTTATGGATAAACAATCACAATTCTCGTTACCAGGAGTAAATATTATAATTAATTCGGCAAGCTTCACTATCGGCGGTATAACTGATGAAAGTGGCAATTTTAAATTAGAACAAATTCCTGTTGGCCGGTTTAATATAAAATTCAGCTATATTGGTTATGAAACGATTGAGCTGGATAATATTATCCTAACTTCTGCAAAAGATGTATATCTTACAATTGAAATGCTTGAAAAAATAGAGGAAATCGAACAAGTTGTTATTAGTGCATATCAAAAACATAAGCCAATTAATGAATTAGCCACAATAAGTGCGCGATCGTTTACAATAGAAGAAACTGAAAAATATGCCGGAAGTTGGGGAGATCCGGCGCGTATGGCATCGAATTATGCCGGTGTTATAACTGCAAACGATAACAGGAATGATATTATTATTAGGGGAAATTCGCCAACAGGCTTATTATGGCGGCTTGAAGGAGTATCCATTCCAAATCCAAATCATTTTGGGACATTTGGTACTACAGGCGGCCCTATATGTATGTTAAATAATAACCAGCTCACCAATTCCGATTTTTTTACAGGTGCTTTCCCTGCTGAATATGGTAATGCTATATCAGGTGTTTTTGATTTAAAAATGCGAAACGGTAATAATGATAAATATGAATTTATGGGGCAGATGGGTTTTAATGGTTTTGAACTTGGAGCTGAAGGTCCATTCTCAAAAAATAAAAAAAGTTCTTTTTTAATTAATTACCGTTATACCATGATGGATCTAATGAATGCAATGGGATTATTTGATGTTGGCGGTGTACCACTTTATACCGATTTATCATTCAAATTATTTCTTCCTACAAAGAAAATAGGTGCATTTTCGATATTTGGATTAGGCGGTATAAGCAAAATAAAACTGGAAGAAGAAAAAGGCAGTGGCTGGACAGCCGACATGCTTCCTGGAACAAAAGTAAATTACGGATCAGAAATGTCTGTTATTGGAATAATTAATAAATACTTTTTTTCTGAAAATGCCAGGCTGGAAACATCTGTTTCAACTTCGTTTAAAAATTCATTTAATGATGTTGACACTTTAAGAAATATGAACTATGAATTCCATTATGAAGATATTTATTCGGAATTTAAATATTCTTTTTCATCAAAATTTAGTTTAAAAAAAGATTCAAAAAACACTATTCAAGCCGGAATACTGGTTGATATTTATGATTTTAATTACTATGATAAATTTTTTGATTTAATATTAAATGATTATATGCATTATACTGATATGAATGATCAGACCACTTTATATCAAGCGTATATTCAACTAAAGCATCGTTTCAATGATATATTTTCAGCTAATTTTGGATTATATAGTCAATTACATGCTTTGAATAACTCAAAAAGTCTTGAGCCCAGGTTAGGTTTTAAATATTTGATAAATCCAAAACAGAGTTTAAGTTTTGGCTATGGACTTCATGCTCAAATGCAGCCAACACTCATTTATTTCACACAAACGCTTATTGATACAACTGGCATGAATTATATTTACACAAATAAAAATCTGGATTTTACAAAAGCTCACCATTTTGCAATCGGTTATGATTATCTTATAAGAAAAAATTTAAGGATAAAAACCGAAACTTATTATCAATATGTATTTAATATTCCGGTTGAAACTGAGCCTTCATATTTCAATATGGTAAATTATGGTGCGGATTTTTATAATGAAAAAGTTGATTATTTAATTAATGAAGGAATTGCTGAGAACTACGGAGTTGAGCTAACTATTGAAAAATTTTTTAATAAGAATTATTACTTTCTGCTCACTACAAGTTTATACCAGTCAAAATATCAGGGGAGTGATAAAATCTGGAGGAATTCGGCCTTTAATGGTAATTATGTAGTTAATTTACTGGGCGGTTATGAATTACCTTTAAAAAACAATGTTTTAGCTATTAATATTAAAAATGTATGGGCAGGAGGTAAGAGATATATTCCAATAGATAGGGAACAATCTGTTTTAAATGGGAAAACCGTTTATAATATTTCAGAGGCCTACAAACGGAAATATTCTGATTATTTTCGGATTGATTTAAGAATATCATTCAGGAAAAACTCAGAAAAAATATCACAGGAATGGGCTTTTGAGGTTCAAAACCTAACAAATCATAAAAACCTGCTAATAAAAAGATTTGATCAAAAGAAAAATGAAGTGATTGATATATTACAAATAGGGTTTTTCCCAATTGGATTTTGGAAGATATATTTTTAATAATTTAACTAGTATTTAAAGGTTTTAATATTTCTTTAATAATACAAACAGGATTACCAAAAAACATGGGAACATTCTTTTTGTATTCAAGGTATTCATCCCCGAAT
>JAFGQQ010000179.1 GCA_016935595.1 Bacteroidales bacterium | reverse complement strand
TTGATGGACAAGTACTTGTTTTACATGACATGTTAGGTATTACACAAGAATTCTCACCGAGATTTTTAAGACGATATCATAATTTATCGGCTGAAGTGACTAAAGCTGTCCATAACTATATAAATGATGTTAAGTCAATTCAATTCCCTAGTGATAATGAACAATATTAGATTTATAATTAAAGATGCCAGAAATTCTTTATGAAGACAATCATATTATTGCTGTAAATAAAAAATGTTCCGAATTAGTGCAAGGTGATAAGACTGGCGACATTTCATTAGACCAACAAATTAAAAGCTATCTTAAAAATAAATACAACAAGTCCAGAAATGTTTTTTTAGGGATTACCCATCGTATTGACAGGCCGGCAAGCGGAGTAGTAATTTTTGCAAAAACAAGCAAATCGTTAGAACGGCTGAATAAATTATTTCATGATAAAAAAATTGAAAAAACATATTGGGCAATCATCAAAAATAAACCTCCAAAAGAAAGTGACGATCTATCGCACTTTTTAGTACGCAAACCTTCTCAAAACAAATCATTTTCATATGATAAAAAAATTCACGGTTCAAAATTAGCCAGCCTGTCATATAAGGTTATTGGCAATTCAGAAAATTACTATCTTTTAGAAATTAAATTACATACGGGCAGACATCATCAAATCCGGAGCCAATTGTCAAAAATTAATTGTCCGATAAAAGGTGATTTAAAATATAATTTTCCCCGTTCAAATAAAAACGGGGGTATTAGTCTTCATGCCAAAGAAATATCATTTATTCATCCTGTAAAAAATACATTCATTAAAATAGTTGCTCCGGTACCAAAAGATGATATTTGGGATAAGTTTGATATTTTTACATTTTAAAGCAAACTTATTGATATGTTATTTATAAAAAATATAGTTATTATATCAATTATAATTAATCCTTTTTTTTCTTTATCTGGTTTTGGCCAAAACCATAAGTTAACCCGGGAAGAATATATTGAAAAATATAAAGATTTGGCAATTAAAGAAATGAAACGTACCGGAATACCTGCCAGCATTACTTTAGCACAGGCAGTTCTTGAATCGGATAACGGGAATAGCAGATTAGCCAGGAAAGCTAATAACCATTTTGGTATAAAATGTCATAATAACTGGAATGGGAAAACAATAAAACACAGTGATGATAGAAGAAAAGAATGCTTTCGTAAATATAATTCTGTTTATGAATCATTTAAAGATCATTCAGACTTTATAAAGGAAGGCGACAGGTATAAATTTTTATTTGATTTAAAATCAACCGATTATGAAGCATGGGCTAAAGGACTTCAAAAAGCAGGATATGCAACCAGCAACAAATATGCAAAACGTTTAATTAAAATTATTGAAGATTACAAGTTATATGAATATGATAATGCTTCGAAAAAGGTAAAAAAATCTAAAAAATCAAACCAGAATAATAAAAATAAATTAAAAATAGACCGTGATGTTTATGAAACAAATAACACGAAATATATAATTGTGAAAGAAGGTGATACATATAGTAATTTGGCAAATAAATGCAATATGATGCAATGGGAAATTTATAAATATAATGACTTACCTAAAGATGCAAAAATAATCCCCGGCCAGAAAATTTATATTGAACCAAAAAAAAATAAGGCCGAAAGGGGCATTGATAATCATATTGTTAAGCAAGGTGAAACCATGTACACAATTTCTCAAAAGTATGCCATTAAACTAAAAAATTTATATAAAATGAATGATATAAAACCCGGAACTTTTTTAAAAAACGAACAGAAAATTAGACTTAGATGAATTTCTAAAATTAGTTTATAAAATATTTTCTTCTTAAAAACTATTATTAATAGAAAAAGATTTTTAATTTTAGCATATGATTCTAAATAAGTTACATTTATAATGAGATATATATACTGTTTTATTTTATTTATCACTTTTAATCACCTTATTATTTCACAACCTATTGGTATTCCTATCGACAATATATCTGCAACCGAATATTTTCCTGCTATTAGTCTTGATGGCCATAATTTAATTTATGTATGGAATATTGACAATATGTCATATATATTTGAATCAACTTTAAAAGCCGATAGTACATGGGCCGAACCAAGCCAGATAGAAGCCCTTAATAATTATAATTTAACCGAATCATATATCCGGGATCCTTCGATAAGCTACAATGGACAAATATTATATTTTTCTGCAAAATATAAAGATTCAAAAGGTGGGTACGATATATACTACTCAAAAAAGACAGGTGATAAATGGAGCCAGCCATTAAATATAGGGTCAACAGTCAATACCTCAGCAGATGAAATTAGTCCTTCTATTTCAGGTAACGATAAAAACCTTTATTTTATAAGAACTTCCAACGATCCCGAAAAAGCATTATCAAATTGCGGGAAAATATTTGTCTCAAATCGGACTGAAGAAGGGGGCTGGACTATACCTGAAGAACTGCCAAAACCAATTAACGAAGGTTGCGAAGGATCTGTGTGGATTTGCGCCGATAATAAAACAGTGCTTATTTCATCAATAAGAGAAAACAGGGATAATTTCGATATTTTTTATTCAAAAATATATACCAAGGGTGTTTGGTTAATTCCTTTGCCTGTCGACGAAATTAATACTGATCTTGACGAATTGCACCCTAGTACACCTTCATTGGGGAATATCATCTATTTCCACAGAAAAGAGGTGAAAAAAAAATATACAAATTCTGAAATTATTCAATATTATCTTCCGCAAAAATTCAAACCCCAACCAACAATCACTATCGAAGGGAAAATATTCAATCAATATTCAAAAAAACCAATTGAAGCAACTATTAAAGTTACTGATTTAAATACGTCTTCTTTTATTATTTTAACCAAATCGGATTGGTTAACAGGAAGCTACCGGGTTGTTCTAAGTAAAGACCAGGAATATTTATTTGAATATTTTAAACAAGGATTTTCTTATAATTATTTTGATTTAAATAAAATCCAAGCAGATACATCCCTAATTAGAAAAGATATCTTTTTATTTCCTACGGTAGATCTGATCATAAACGTATTAGACGAAGAAATATTTGAACCTTTAGAAAGTGACATAATAATATTTGATGAAGAAAAAAAAGAAAATATAAGTACAAAAATATTGCAAGAAGAGATAGGCAGGTACAAAATTGAACTTCCCATTGGTAAAAAATATATGCTTTATTTAAATACTGAAAATTTTATTTCTGATACATTACCTTTTAATCTTGATGGAATAGTACAATATAACGAATTTGAAAGAGATATTGAATTAACCCCTGTAAAACAAGAATTTGAAATAAACGTTGCCGACCTTGAAACAGATGAAGCACTGGAAGTTGAAATTGTTATTACTAACCTCGATAAAAATGAACAAATAATAGCTAAAGCCGAGAAAAATTCAGAAGGCAAATATGTAATTAAATTAAGAAAAGGCGATACATACGAAGTAAATGTTAAAAGCCCGAAAGGTTATTCATTTTATAACACTACCGTAAATATGGAATCGGAGAAAACAACAGAAAAGCTGGATGTTAAACTTAAACAATTAAAAGCTAAAACCATGATCACCTTAAATAATATTACCTTCGAAACTAATTCGGCTGATTTAAACGAGACATCATTCGGAGAACTGGAAAGAGTTGTAAAATTAATGAAAGATAATCCTGATATAAAAATAGAAATTTCAGCTCATACCGATGATATTGGTACAGATAGATATAACCTTAAACTTTCAAATAAAAGGGCACAATCGGTGATAGATTATATTGTAAATAATGAAATCCCTTCAAACAGATTAATAGCAAAAGGATATGGCGAATCGAAACCTCTTGCACCAAACAGCAATGATGAAAACAGGGCAAAAAACAGACGAGTTGAATTAAAAGTAGTAGATATTCAAAAATAAAATAATGAGTATGAGAATCATTTCAAAACTCATAAAATATAAAAAATTATTTAAAATAAAATTGCCGGTATTTATTTTATCTATAATATTTTATATATCCTGTTTTTCATTAAAAAGTCAGGATTTTTCAAAATACGATAATGTATTTCAATATATACAAACAGCTAAATTAAGCGATGCATATTTAATTCTATTTCGATATCAGAACCAGGATCCTTTAAATCCTAATGTCTATTATCAGCTTGGCAAAATATATCTTCAATGGCTAAAAGAATACGATCCATTAACAGAATACATTTATTTTAAACAATTTTCATACAATGCCAATTTATATTTTGGATTATCAAAACATTACCTGGATGATAAATCTGCAAGAAAATACCGGGAATATTTTACTGATATTAAAATTATAGATGATGATAAAAAAATTGATTATGATGATATTATTAACGACATACAAAATAAACTAAATGAAATTAATGAGTATACTTCAAATGTTAATTCAATATATTCATATTTTAACAAAACAATAACTTATTATAATAATTGTATCAGACTTTTTAAAGAAATTAATAATGACTACACTAAAATAAAAGAAATATACTTATTAACTAATGATTCTCTTTTTGCTAAACTAGACAGCATTTCTAATAATTTCGACAGTGTTATTTATTGTTTTGAAAAATATCAGGAAAAATTAAAAGAATTTCCCATTAAAAACTATAATCAAGAGTATTCTTTAAAAAAAATAATGACTTACCGGCTTGATGGATTAACCAATACAGACTTTTTAAAAAACAAAATTGAATTATGGAATTACGGAAATTGGGTTGAAAATATCTACAACGTAATTAATTCGGCTGTTTATAAATTAAGAGCTGAGATTGATACTGCAAATAAAAGGTTAAGCAAAGCTTTAGATCAAATAAATTCTTCAGAATCATATAATGATCATTATAAAGATTTTTCTGTTGATAAAAATCTTTTATTTAAAATAAGTAAATTTGATCCGCAATCCATAATTCTTGACCTGTTTGTTTATAAGGCAAATAAAATAAATTGGTTAAATAATTCCTATTATAAAACTGTACAGATAAACGATACTTCTAACATCAATTTTGTTGGAAGAGCAAGAAATTTTCAGCGGTTAGTTGAAAATAAAATTCAACTCGATAATAAATATAAAAATATTAATGAAAAAGTTAATAATATTTCAATTAATAAATATTACAATTTCTTTCAATCGAATTATTCAGGTATTGAGGGTTTTAGAGATTACCTGGAGAAAGAAAAACAAAACAATGAATCTATATTAAATAATATATATTCAAATTTTGAATATTTTCTTGTAAAAGAAGAAAACAGGTTTACTGGCGAATATGATTATACCATTTATAGTAACTATAATATTCCTTTATTCATTAAAAAACCTGTTAGCGAAAACCTCATTAAGAACCAGCTGTACACTTATTCAATTACCGAAGGCATCAATGGCAATAGCTATATTTCAGGAATTATGATAAACGACAGGCAGGAATATAAAGCGTATATTGCTAATATTGGCTCGAATAAAAAAGCTTTATGGATTTCTTTTTTTGATATAAAAGCTAGTCCTGCTTATTTTGATAAAATAAGCATTAATATTCAACCATTAGATAATAACGGATGTTTTGCTGTTATTTCTTCAAATTTGATTAAAGAACAAGAAAATGAAATATTTAATACTTTATACAGAATTGGGCCAAAAGGAGATATTCAAAGCAAAATTCAACTTTACAGGTCTTTGATTGCCTGTTTTATTAAATACGATGAAATAAATGATAATTTTATTGTAGCTTATAAAAAAGTTAACGAAAATAAGATTGATGAATTAATTATTGATTTAAATGACTCATTAGGGAATAACTTTTGGAGCCAAATTATTGAGATAGAAGGAGACTTAATTGATATTATTAAATTAAATGAAGATTATTTGGTATACATGAATATCTCTCAATATACAATTCAGGATGGCAGGGTTATTTATACTAAAGATGATCAAAATAGTCAAATAAAACCCATTAATATGCTATTTGCTTACATCGATTACAGAGGGAAAATAATCAATTTAAATCTTCTTCAATCAGAAAAATCGTATTATGTTACCAGAATTGTTAAACTTAGTAACAATTTAATCAACATATTGGGATATATAAATGTAATTGATAATGCTAAAAATAAATATAATAATGAAATACAATCACGTATGCTATATATGCTTGTTGATCCTACAGGCAATGTAGTTTACTCTAATTTAAATTAGTTAAATAATCATCTACAAAACTAACAATTGAATTCTGGTCTGTTAAACCATAAACATCTGTAAAATAATTTATTAAATAACTTTGCATTTCTTCATTTGTCATATTTAAACCAGTTA
>JAFGQQ010000015.1 GCA_016935595.1 Bacteroidales bacterium | reverse complement strand
CAATGATATTTGCCATAAAAATTAATTATTTTGATAGTATAAAGGATGTGTCTTTAAAATAATCGCTTATAAATAATATTTTATTGTTTTCAAAATATAACAATGTAATCCCGCTGTTTTTATAGTCTTCCCCCTTTGCATTTTTTCCTTCATTTGTCCATATAACGCATGCTTTCATATTGTCAATTAAAATATCTTTTACAGTAAATTTCAATTGTGGATATTTTCGCAATAAAGTTTTTAAGAATACAATAACCCTTTTACTTCCCTCAATGCGGCCAACTCCCGGAAAATCAAATACAACATTTTCTGTAATACAGTTTTCAAGCTCATTAAAATCTCCCGAGTTCATGGCAGTGAAAATTGTTTGCGTCATATCTACCATAGAGTTATCCATATTTTTTTATTTAAAAATTAAGCAATCTTAACCCCGAATTAGAAAAACTTTTCGATAGCAAAGTTCATTGAAAAATTAGTTTTCCTAAATCCCCGTTAAAACGGGGCAAGCTGTCAGGATTATTCATTGATAAAAATTTAAGTTTATGAATAATCCGGGCTAAATAAACAAAAATTATATCTTTATCAAAAAATTTTTATCATGAAACGCCCATTAAAATATTTTTACGATAAGTTCCATATGACCAAATAATTAATAAAAATAAATAAACATGAAAAAAGAAATACTTTTCATATCATTCCTAATCTTATTATTAGTAAATAAAAATTTATTTGGAAAATTAACCCTTCAGGAAATTCGCACTGCATCAAATAATATTATTGTATTATACTTTACAAGCGATACTATTAATGTAAATGAGGTCAATATCGAAAAAGCAGAAGATTGGAAAATAAATGGCAAACCTGCAATAAACATATACCGTTATGCCACACAGGCCGATGTTTTTGATCATTATGTATATTTAAAAACCCGGAATTTAAAAGAAGGCAAAAAATACCTTATTGAAACACCTTATATAAAAAGAGAATTTTTGTTTAAGGAAAAAGATGTCCTTTGTGAATCAATTAAAACCAATCAGGTTGGCTATAGCGCATTATCGAATAAAAGGTACGCTAATTTTGCAATCTGGCTTGGAACGGGTGGGAGCCAAATGATTGAAGGGAACTTACCCGATTTTGAAGTTGTTGAAAATAATACCGGAAATATTGTTAGTAAAGGTAAATTCACAGAATTTGGACTGGATAGTTCATCGGGAGATTACGTATACCGTATTGACCTTTCTGAGGTTAAAGAAGGAGGCCCTTATAAAATAGTTGTTAAAGGTTATGGTTCATCATACCCATTTGGGGTAGGTGGTGAATTCTCTAAGAAACTTGCATATATTTCGTTCCGGGGCCAATACTTACAACGTTGCGGATGTCCAATTGAGAAGCCCGATATCAGGAAAAAAGCATGTCATACGCTTGTATATGATGTTGGCGGACCGATTGGAGAAGCAAATATTATTGTAAATGGCGATGAACCAACATTCAAATGTTATGGTGGTTATCACGATGCAGGTGATGCTGACAGAAGGGCATACCATATTATTAATCCCATAATAAACCTTATGATTTATGAAGCCTTTCCTGAATCGTTTGAAGACGGTCAGTTCGACATTCCCGGCGAATTTGATGATGAATTTAATATTAAGAGTTATACAAATGAAATTCCCGATATTATTGATGAAGCTGAATGGGGAACCTTAATTTGGGAATACCTGCAAAAAGAAGATGGAAGTATATACTTTGGAACCGAAACAAAAGGCTATCCTGACCCATTTGACGCACCAATGGACCTTGACAATAAAAAATACGGAACAGTAAAAACCGACCCCAGGGCAACTTGCCCCAATGCAGCATTATTTATGCACCTTGCCCGCATTTTACAACCCTATAAACCAGAACGTACGGAAATGTTATTAAAGCGTGCAGAAAAAGCTATGGAATATGGGGAAGCTGACATAGCTGATCCTGAAAAACTATATTTTTATATTCAAAAATATTTGCTTACAGGCGATGAAACAGCACATAAAAAAGTCAGGGAATTATACACAATCGCCGATTCACTTAAGTATTATCTCTATATTACACATGGCTATTCACTTAATGATATTCATTTCGACAACCCGGCATATATTTATTCATACATTATCGAGAAAGAAAAACCAACCGATAAAAATATTGTTGAGTTTTTTACAAAAGCTATAAAAGAAGCTGCAGATAGCTGTATCAATATGTTAAATTCACATGCCTATCCTGTAGGCACTAATTCAGATGGCGGAGGATGGGGGCGTAATGTACGCCAGCCACAGTATGCCACATGCCCAATGTTATATTGGAAACTAACCGGAGAACAAAAATACCTGGATGCTGCGGCAGAATTATTAAATTATAAAATAGGGCTAAACCCTCAAGGGTTAAGCTATGTAACCCAACTTGGGTTTCATCAGGTGCATAACCCGCACGACAGGGAAAGCGCATATACTAAAAAACTCGGTTGGGGCACAAAACCCGGAATTACAGTATTCGGACCAGGAATAACAGGCCGCTGGATTAAACCAGCAGTTATTCCATCTGTTGAAGGACTATCAAAAGAAAGACAGTTTGCAGACGATATACGATTAATATATTATACCGAATTTACGATTTTTGAAACCATGAGCCACGATGCATTCTATACAGTACTTGCAGAAGGAGGAAAATGGAATGGAGAGGACCCGTATAAAAATGATGAATGATGAATGAT
>JAFGQQ010000178.1 GCA_016935595.1 Bacteroidales bacterium | reverse complement strand
TTGATGTATATAAGTTAATTTTGAATAAAAAAATAATATAGAAAATTTTATTTATTAATATACAATATCATGATTAAAAGAAAATTAACAAAATCATTTGGTTTATATGCGATTATACTCACATCGTGTATATTTTTGATTACCATAAGCCTTTTCGGACAAACCAGGAATGACCCGAAAAAGATATGGGTAGGGTCATGGTGTACTGCCCAACAACTTGTTGAACCCGGTAATATGCCTCCTTCACCCGGACTTACTGATAATTCAATAAGACAGATTATTCGTGTTTCAATAGGAGGGGACACTTTACGTTTAAAGCTTTCAAATGAATTCAGTACAAGCCCGGTAACATTGAATTCTGTGCAAATTGCAGTGTCGGATCAGGGAAGTGTTATTTTTGATTCAACAAATATTGAATTAACATTTAATGGTAATAAGGAAATTACAATGGAACCTGGTATTGCCGTTTATTCAGACCCATTTGCATATAATCTTGAACCCAGAATGACTTTGGCTATAACAATTTACTTTGGTAGCACGTCTGAAACTGTTACAGGACATCCCGGATCGCGTACTACTTCTTATATTTTACCCGGTAACGATCCTGCTGTAACTGATTTTACCGGTGCTGTTAAGACTGATCACTGGTATGTTATCAATGCTATTGATGTTTTAGCATCTCCAACCTATACCTGTGTTGCTGCTATTGGAAATTCCATTACTGATGGCAGGGGCACAACAACAAACATGCAAAACAGGTGGACCGATAATTTATCGGTACGCCTTCTGGCAAATCCCGGAACTGAAAAGGTTGGTGTCCTTAACCTTGGATTGGGAGGCAACTGCGTTCTTAAAAACTGCCTTGGCCCGGCCGCAATTGATCGTTATGAAAGAGATATTCTCAATCAACCCGGAATACGTGTGGCTATTATTTTCGAGGGAGTAAACGATATTGGGGGAATAAAAAACGAAACGGATGCAACAAACATAGCTAATGAACTAATAAATGCTTACAAATGGATGATTGATTCGGCCCATGCACGAAATATTCTGGTTTACGGGGCTACTATTACCCCTTTTAAAGGCAATGGTTATTATAACCGCTTTAGTGAAGAATGCAGGGTAAAAGTGAATGACTGGATTCGTAATAGTGGCCGTTTTGATGCAGTTATTGATTTTGATAAGTATATGCGTAGTCCGGATGATACAATTAAGCTTATTTCTTCTTATCAAAATGACGGCCTCCATCCCGATGCCGATGGTTATATACGAATGGCAGATTCTATTGACCTGAAGTTATTTGAAGGATTGGATACTCTTTTACCTCTGCCTGATACATCGGATTAGCAATTAACTTGTAGATGAACACTGGTTTATTATGAGTACCCGGTCAATTTATTTATTATCTATTACCGGAAATTTATGGAAGCCTGCAGTTTTAAAATATTCAGTATATTATATAAAAAAAGGCCTGCATTTGCAGGCCTTAAACTGAATGATTCGATAATCACTCTGACAAGTAAACCGAGATTTTATTTTTATTAAGATTTATTTTTACTTAAAATTGTTAGGGCTTCTAATTCAGCTAAGCGAATATTATTCTCAATTTCTGTTAATTTATTAATTGCAAATATCAAATGAAGTTGTCCAAATGTTTCTATTTCCCAGCTATAATTTTCATCATTAATAACAGATGCCTGGGTACTTAATAGATCATCATAAAAATTAATTATTGAAGAGTTTGAATTATTTATAACCGAAATTAAATAATTATGATATTCGTTAATTTCTTTTCTTAAAATATATGCATTTTCTTCCATAAGCATAACTTGCGTTACAACTTCAATGTTATCTAATGTTTTAACCTCCCATGGATTGATTCTATTATTATCATCTATAGAGCTTTTATTTTCTTCCGATCCACTGATTAAGAGATTTTTTTTAATATCATGAATCGTATTTAATAAATGCTCTGTTTTTGATCTTACATCTGAAATCTTCCCTGTATCAGGAATATTAAGAAATTGCTTATTCTTCAACTGATAATAATCGTCTAAATTATTTATTTCTGTTATTGCAATAGATTTATCTAATATTGACTTGGATATATTAAGAGCTAACAGCGCTGACATGCCAGATAAATATACAAGTAAAAACATAATGTACATAAAATTAGTTATTGATTCTTCCTTCTCTTTAAAATGATAGTATATATAAACAGGCAAAAATATAACTGCAGGGGCTAGTATGCCAATAGTGAGAAATACTCCTGCTCCGGGCCAATGCATTATTTTAAACAAAGCCCCGGTAAAATCAGAGAAAACAGTTATAAATGCTGCTATATAAAGTGTTGATTTATTTTTTCCGTCGTTTTTATATGCGCTTATAAATGCCAAAGGAAAAAATAAAAAACATATACACATAATTCCTAAAGTAAAAATAATCCCGGCTCCGGGCCAGTGCATTATTTTAAAGACACTACCTGTAGTTACTACAATTGTGGAAAATATTCCTATGTTATATTTAGCATTTTTCATGGTTATTTATTTTATTGATTAATAATGAAATTTATTGCCTCATATTCGGCAATTTTTACGTTTCGCTGCAAACATGTCAGAACAGCAAAACAATCAACTACAGTTGAGTGATTAAAATACAGCATTTCCCAGGATTTGATCCATTCTGGAGCATCTTTTGGTATTTCTGTATTCAGGCATGCTGCAATAAACTGGCAGGTAACTTCATCATTATTAACCAGTAAGAATAATGATGCTTTTAATTCATCTATTTTTTTGTGTAAATTAAAAGCTTCTCCATTTAAATCATCACCTATCAATATTTTAAATGGAACATTAGTATTAGCTTTGTCCTCAATCTTTCTTGTATCAATTTGATTTCTATTCTGAATAGCTAAATATGATTGATCATTCAAATTTTTCAGGATTTCAGTTTTAATGTCCTGGATATATACATACATACCGGAAGTTAATGCTTTAATTGTTGTTAATGAAGAATCAGAATTATTTAAGTTATTAAGGGCATAATTCGACTCATTTTTTTGCATTATATAATTGGTGATTGTTTTATTGGTATTTTCATTTATAACAAACTCATTAAGTATATTTCTTGAAATTGTTAAAGAGATTAACATACTGAATAATAAAAACCATGTAATGGCAGCAATAAGATATATAAAGCTGCTTTCAATACGCTTGGATTGTGCATATTTAAATCGTGTAAATAGAGGTAAAAAAAGGACAACAATCAAAAGTGCACCCATATTCAGCAATATTACGGCACCCGGCCAGTGTTGAAATTTAAAAAGAAGTCCTGTTAAATAAATAATAGCTGATACAATTCCAATTGAATAGATTAACTTTTCTTTAGTGGAAGCGGCCTTTTTTAATAAAAAACGTAATAAAAAAGGGAAAAACAGCAAACATAAAAAAGCAATTCCTCCTGCCAGCATAACATTTGCTCCGGGCCAGTGTTGAACTTTGAATAAGATGCCCAGAAAAAATCCAAAACTTCCAAGAAAAGCTGAGAGATACAACAATATTAAACTTCGGTCTTTTCGTTCCTTATGCATTACATAATTGGCAGAAGGAAGAAATAAAAAACACAGGATAAAAAATCCGAGTGTTAGCATTATACCTGCAGCAGGCCAATGCTGAATTTTAAATAAGGAACCGAACATCAGTAAAAAGACTGAAATAATTCCCGAGACTTTCATTGTTTTTTTCATGGTACAATAATTTTTATCGATTAATAAAAGTGTTTTCTCCTGCACATTTTGCAGGTTTTTAATCCCGAAATTTGTTTTAATCTTCTCGAATGCCTTTGAAAAATCAAGCCCTCTTTCTAACTCGGCTTCAATTTCACAGCAAACGTGGTCAATTAAATCTTCCCGCAAATGCGAGAAAGTAATTTCGGCTCGGTCTATTGTCTCGGCAATTAATCGAATATTCTGTTTTGTCAGCTCCTGCATACTTGTAATGCTGGATTAGGATTAAGTAATATTTTAATAGTATTAATAAATTCTTCCAATTCATTGACTTTTTCTTCAGCTGTACTAAATCCTGTTTTAGTTAATTTATAATAAACACGTGTTCGGTTATTTACTATTTCAGTTTCAGTTAGTACACTGCCATCATTTTCTAATTTATGCAAAATAGGATATAAAGCCCCGTATGTTAATTTTATCTTACCATTTGAAAGATTATCAATCATCTGTGTTATTTCATATCCATACATCTTGTCATTTTCAGATAAAAGTTTAAGGACTATTGATTTTAATGACCCTTTTAAAAGTTCTGACGAAATTTCTGTTTTCATATATTATATAAACTTATATATTAAAAAAATATTATAT
>JAFGQQ010000177.1 GCA_016935595.1 Bacteroidales bacterium | reverse complement strand
TCAAATTTCTGATGATATAAAAGCAATTATTAAGCTGGATGAAGCTATACCTGCTCCGGATATTACACAACATATGGCTGAAGAAGCTTTCGAACATGTATTAGTATATGCTGGTGCAGTTATCCCTTCTAGAGATGAAATTGATACTCGAATTATTTATGAAACCTTTACAGGAACAGCACAATATGGCACATACTACAGTGGAGGCGGAAATGGAATAATTGATACACCAAGTGATGTAGGCGGCTGGCCTGCTTATAATTCAACTACCCCTCCTGCCGATTCAGACCATGACGGCATGCCTGATGATTGGGAGACTGCCAATGACCTGAATCCAAATGATGCATCAGACAGAAATGGCGATTCAGATGCAGACGGATATACAAACCTGGAGGAATATTTGAATAGTCTGGTAGATAATTTTAAATATTTAGTCAGACCAATTCATTTTAAAATTGATTCCACCGATAATAATTTGATATACCTTAGTTGGACTGATATTTCGGATAATGAAACAGGATTTATTATCGAACGTTCTTCAGGCGAAGGATTTAATGAAGTTGCCTCCCTTCCAGCCAATACAACAACTTATATTGATAACACAATTACTGAAAGTGGTTTTTATAAATACAGGATAAAAGCATTTAATGATGAAATAGAATCATTTTATACTGACAGCATAGCTGTATCTTTGAATATAACACTATTCACTGGCAATTTCTCATCAGAAAATATTGATTTAAAAATTAATCCAAATCCATTTTATGATATTGCTAATATTAGTTATAATATTACAAACCGAACAACAACTCATTTAAGTATTTATGATCTTACAGGAAAAGAAATTGCTTGTATAGTGAATAAGATTCAAATTCCTGGAGCATATCATTATGTATTGAATGGTAATCAATTAGAAAACGGAATTTATATTATTAAATTAAAAACAAATAATTCAGTATCGTTTATTAAAATTCTTAAATTGAAGTAATAGCTTTGATATTTCAAATATTTATTAGATTTAACGACCGTTTTAAATAATGTTATGCTCTGATATTATCTAAATTCAATATTTTATCATTTTAAATCATTTTACAACAAATTTATATGCATCAATTGTATTTTCATAGAAGGTTGGTACCAGAAGAATACTATCCTTTTTAATATAATCGATATCAGCAGTATTTCTTTTTTCAGCCCTGGTATTAAGTATAGAAATAATTGAATGATCGGGTTTAATAAGGAATACTTCACCTGGCCATTCCGAGACAAAATAAAATCCATCTCCGATAGCTGCAATTCCATCTCCGCCTTGTATGCTATCATTTATTATTGTAATTTCTTTGGTTTTATAGTCAATTGCATTAAAATCCGAAGATGCCAGCAAAAGCCTTTCAGATTCACATAATAAGCCATTCGTTTTATCAATTCCTTTATTTAAAAATGTATCAATTTTTCCATCATAAAAGGTAAATATTTTATTTGCCTTCGAGTCACTTATAAATACTTTCCCTAAACTGTCAATAGATATATCATTAAGGAATCCGGTACCTTCAATTGATATTTTTTCAATAATTTCGGCTTTTTCGATATCAATAATTACCAGTTTATTTGTCTCGGTTACATATAAATTGTTACCAAATACACCTATTCCTTTTGGTGTATTTATGCCAGTCACCCATTTTAATTCAATGATTTCTCCTTGACGATTTAACTTAGAAATAAATCCGTTATCACCTTCTTCAGTTGCACCTGAATTAATATTAGAAACAAATATTACATCTCTTTCTTGATCATAATATGCACTCTCAGGAGTTCTTAATAATGTATCGGTAGACCAAACTTTTACTAGCGAATATTTCTCCTGCTTTACAGGTTGATTTAAACAACTAATAATAAATATTGTAGTAGTTAGGGTAAAAATTAATGTTTTCATGATATTTAAGTTATTTTATTAAAATTAATCTGATTTAAATTCGAAAATAAGGAAAATCTATACCCAGTAAAAACCTCATTAATATTAAATAACGTCTCACAAGTCTGGTAATAAGAAAATTATTTCTGACATGTTCGACTGCCTGAAATCCAAGTCTTTCTTTTTCTTCAGGATTTAATAGAATGTGTTTTAGAAATGTTTTTATTTTGTCCTTTTCAAAAGGATTAACAAGAAAACCTGTTTTATCGTCAATTACCTGAAGCCTGATGCCTCCAACATTACTTCCAATAACCGGAGTTTTCTGCCACATAGCTTCTGTAACAACCAGACCAAAACCTTCTTTGGTTGATATGTGTATAAAAACATCTGCCAGTCTCATTAAGGCTCCGATATTTTCATTATTATTTGGAATATTCAGCAATGGATATATATCCTTATCTCCGTTAATAAGTTTTAAAATATTATTATACATTCCCATTCCTTCAGGATCATCTGTAGCCGAATTACCAACAATTATCAATATCGGATTAATTTTTATATTTTCCTTTTTAAATTCTTTAAATGATTCTACAATGGTTTTCTGGTTTTTATGAACATCGTAACGCGATACGGCCAGTACAATGGGTCTGTCAGGATCAATATTATGTGCATTTAGTAAATCGGTAAGTGTATCCAATGCCTGCTTTCGGGTTCTTTTTTTATTTTTTACCTGTAATGGATCAATTGATGGTGGAATTTGATAAACCGGATTCTTTATTCCTTCTTTAACAAAGTCTTGATGAGAAAATATTACACCGTCATAATTATTAATATATGGCAATAAAAAATTCCAAATTAAATCATTGGCTTCTGAAGTATCAATATGGCAACGCCACACCATTTTTCCTTCATATTGTCCATGAATAATAGATGCACACGGTTGTGGATCGTGAACAACAGTGAAATCAGAAACAATACGTGTATCTTCAAAATTTTTCCTGTTTGTATTTACATATAAATCCAATAAATCCTCTAGTGTAAAATGCTGGTCAAGTCCCTGAATAATATTATGAAATTTCTTAGTAACATTATAAAAATCATCTGAGCCTTCTATGCAGTACCAAGTACAATCTATTCCAAGCCCACGGGCAATGGGTACAACGCTTTTTAACATCTCTGCCACTCCCCCGCCCTCAAAGGTTGAGTTCACATGTGTCCAGCGTTTTTCTTTTAATAATAAAGAAAGCTTTTTTATTTCATTAACCTTCTTCTCACCAATAATATCAGTGTATGTATCTATATCCACATCAGGCAAAGGTCCATATTTCTCTAAATATTTTTCGCTTAAATGATTATACATTTTTCTGATTTTGGAATTTATAATTTATTGTAAAATAATTAATTCTTCTTAAAAATCAAATAAAAAAGAATTAATATTATAAAGAATTGATATTATTAAACAAAATAATAACTAGTCAAATATCAAATAATTAACAATAGCAGGCAGGTATTGTTCAGTATATAAAAAAAATATAATAATTGGAAATATTTAAATAACTTACTTTGAATTATAAAATAGAATTGATTTCTTAGTTTTGATGAAAAAACAGAAAATGAATTTTCGGTTAACAATACTTATTATTTCAATCATTATTTTTAATCATTTATATTCACAGGATAGCACAATTCAAATTAACCAATCATACATAAATAAAGGAAAACTCACGAGACTTATTATATCGGAAAGTTTATTTTACGTCGGGGGAATGTCTTATTTGCAATTTGTGTGGTACAAAGATCATGATCGTGTACCATTCCATTATTATAACGATAATTCAGGTTATTTACAAATTGATAAATTTGGACATGCATTTGGGGCATACCTTGAAAGTTACATAGGTTATTACTGGTTACGCAGTGCGGGAGTAAATAAAAAAAAGGCATTGATATACGGAGGATCGTTAGGAATTATACTTCAAGCTCCAATTGAGATTTTTGATGGTTTATATGAAGGTTATGGTTTTTCGTGGGGTGATATCGCTACCAATACATTCGGTTCTGTTTTTTTTATTGGACAGGAACTTTTATTTGATGAGCAGGTACTGAAATATAAGTTTAGTTTTTGGCGGTCGGAATATGCAGATCAGGCTAATGGCTACCTGGGAAATAATTACTTGGAAAGTCTTTTTTACGATTATAACGGACATACCTATTGGTTAAGCACAAATGCAAACAGGTATTTTTTAAAAGAGAGGTTACCCGACTGGTTAAATATTGCTATTGGATATAGCGCTAATGGCATGTTTGGTGAATTTGAAAATAAAACCATTTATAAGGGAGTTTTAATACCAAAAACAGAGCGTTACAGACAATTTTTACTCTCATTGGATATAGATTTAACAAAGATCAATACACATTCAAAACTACTTAACAACATTTTTGAGGCTTTGTCATTTATAAAAATACCGCTCCCTACCCTTGAAATTAATTCAAAAGGTCAATTTAAGGGGTATTGGTTATATTTTTGACTTGATATAATAACTTTAATAATTTTATAAACGGTTTACATTATATTATCATTTAACTATCAACTTTTTAGAAATATATCTTTGACCATCATAAAATCGAATTATATATAAACCTTATGTAACATCTAAACAGATATCTAAGGAAGCATGTATAAATTAATTTATTCTAGACTAATGATTTCTGTAATATTTAATCGTTCACCAATTAATTGAATATTGTAAAAACCTTTAGGCTGATTCGATAAGTCTATACAAATATTTTTATCAACATCATATTCACATAAATAAGTTCCGGCATCTTTTGCTTCAACTGAAGTTATCTCGTAAGTACTGTCACCTGAAATTGCACCTATATAGTTACCATTTTTTGTCCACCTGTATAAATTATTTTCTCCCTCAACATAGATAGAAAAAGTATATGACCCGGTGCATACATTAGTATCAATTCTATTTCCAACGCTATCTTGAGGTGAGTAAATAAAATTATCAGCAATACCAACATTCGGTTCAATATCCTCAAATGTAAATTTGTTATTCTCAATACTTAGGGTATTGAGAGAAGCTAAAGTAGAATGACTAGGCAAATCATAAAATTCATTATTATTAATAAATATATGAGCTAATGAAGTTAAATTTCTTATTTGATATGGTATAGCTCCAGTAAAAAAGTTATCATTTATTAACAAAAGATACAATAATTTTAAATTTCCAATACCATCAGGAATTGATCCTGATAATTGATTATATCTAAGATTTAAAACACTAAGTTTAGTTAAATTTCCTATTTCAGGAGGGATTGAACCAGTCAAATTATTATTTTGAAGCCCTACTTGAATTACTTCACTATTAATAACTGAAATACCATACCATATGTTAACAGGCCCTGTAAGCCAATTAGTATTATTAGTCCAGTCTGATCCGTTAGTACTATTGATATAATGCCACAAGTGCAAGTGAATCGCTAACGCCAACTCCTTTGTTGATATGGGTACTTAATAAAATACATCCAATGAGTATTAAAATAATTGTTATATTTTTCATTTTAAAAACTTTTGAATCGTTTATATTTAAATAAATATATTAAATAGTTTTTACCAAAAATCATATATACTAATTTATTGATTTATTAAGATAAATTTCTATAATCATCCGGAAATTAATCATATCTGTATCAATAATAGTATAAATATCTATAATATTAAGGATAATTCTTTACTAGGAAATTAAATTTTTATTTTATGCATTATATTTTCACCAAATGCATTTTCGGTTATTTTAAATTCTAATCAATTTAATTCTGAAATTGAGAACTATACAAAATGCCTGTTAAAAGATATTTGTGAACTTATTTAAATTTCAATATTTCAAAGGCTAACTAACAAAATGTATAGTGACTTGCGAATGATGATTATTATTTATACTAATAATTATGTTCGTTAGTGACTTAGTTAGAATATTAAGAGATTGTAAATCCATGATAGGATAAGAAAATTAATCAAAATGATAAAGTATATTAAAAAAATGGATTTCATAAATTGGTATATAAAAATAAAAACAAAGAATATTAACCTTAAATTATTTGTATTTTTGTTATAAGATAAAAAATTAGCACAAAAATTACTAATATGATCAAACAAGCGTATTTGATTTTATTTATTATTCTCTTATTTAATATTTCTTCAAAATCACAAACTTCTGAAGATGATTCTACCCTAATTGATATATATGGCCAGCTAAGTGTTAACGGAACAAGAATAGTTAATGAACATGGAGATACAATTGCATTAAGAGGAATAAGTTTTTTCTGGAGTCAATGGATTGGAAAATACTACACTTATGATTGTGTGAAATGGTTACGTGATGACTGGAAATGCATGGTTGTAAGGGCTGCAATGGCTGTAGAGAGTGGAGGCTACTTAACTAATCCCGAAACTGAAATGAATAAAGTAAAAACAGTAATTGATGCAGCCATTGATCTTGGAATCTATGTGATTATTGACTGGCACGATCATCATGCCCATTTACATACAAATGCTGCAGTTGATTTCTTTAAAGAAATTGCCACATTATACGGAAATTATCCTAATATTATTTATGAAATTTATAATGAACCTTTGGGAGGATATACCTGGAATGATGTAATTAAACCTTATAATGATACTTTAGTAAATGCAATTCGTGAAATAGATCCTGATAATATCATAATTGTGGGTACCCCAACCTGGTCACAGGATGTAGATGTGGCATCCAATAATCCTATAATTGATACCAATATTGCATATGCTTTACATTTTTATGCTGCTACTCATAAATCGTGGTTAAGGAGCAAAGCAACAAGCGCGATGAATAATGGAATAGCTTTATTTGTTTCTGAATATGGGACATGCGAAAGTTCAGGCACCGGCCTGTTTGACACATTAGAAATGAACAGATGGTTTAAGTTTATGGACGATTATATGATTAGCTGGTGTAATTGGTCAATTGCAGATAAAGATGAAACTTCTGCGGCTTTAAAGAGTGGTGCAAGTGCGAATGGTGGTTGGGAAATTTCCGACTTAACTGAATCGGGTATTTATGTAAGAAACGAAATTATAGACTGGTACGAACAGGATTATAAGCCACTACCAGAAGAAGAAGAACCAACTAATTATAATATTTTTACATCTCGTTCAAACTTAATTAAAATATATCCAAATCCAGCCAATTCCTTTTTAAACTTCGAATTTGACATTTCATCCGAACAATACGTTAATATAGAAATATTTGATATTCTGGGAAATAGGATATTTTCTTTTTTTAATAATTATCTTCAGCCTGGAATATATACTAAATCATTCAATATAAATAATTTAAAAACAGGAACATATATCTGTAAATTTCAGGGTAAAGATATTATACAAATTGAACGGATTTTTATTGTAAAATAAAAAATTATAAAAATATTTAAGTATTACTTTATTTAGGATTAAATAATTAATTAGAATTCAAACAATTAGATAAAAAATTATCAGGTAACTATTGGCGATTTTATCAATATAGTTTCCTGATTTATATTAAATTTTGAGAAAATGTTAATTATTCAATTCGTAACATCCTTATCATACTTGTATTTGTATCTGTAATAAGTTCAGAATAATATATGCCACTGGCTAATTGATTTGTTGCATCACTTGTATTCCAGTAGATATTATGTGTTCCTGCATTTTGAAAATCATCGATTAATACAGAAACCAGCTGACCTGACATATTATAAACCTTTAAGCTCACATGCCCCGAATTCTCTAAATAATAAGAAATGGTAGTACCTGCATAGAAAGGATTAGGATAATTATAAAACATTATTTGTTCATGGGCAACTATTGAAATTGCTGTGTTATCAGTTGTATCATGACCATTTGTATCAACATCGGGCAGTGTTTCATCCAGTCCCAAACCTGATGGTTTATAATCAACATTTGTAGTAAGTATTATTTTATCTATTTTAAAACCACATTCACG
>JAFGQQ010000176.1 GCA_016935595.1 Bacteroidales bacterium | reverse complement strand
TATAAATATTGAAAATTTAACACTTACCGAAGCACTTGATGAATGTCTTAGAAACAAAGATTTGCAATATAAAATTGTTGACGATGTAATTATTATTGAACCAAAAAAGGAAAAAACTTCTGTTATTAATGCTGAAAAATTAACTCAAACCATAAAAGGCAAGGTTGTTGATAAAGAGTCCCAAATCTCTCTACCTGGCGCAAATATAGTTATTTTAGGAGCAAATCCCTTGATAGGGGGAATTACTGATCTGAACGGAAATTATAAAATTGAAAGTGTACCCGTGGGTAGGTACAATATTCAAATGAGTTATATAGGATATAATCCATTGATTATTCCTGAAGTAATTGTGGGATCAGGGAAAGAAGTTGTTATTAACGCAGAATTAAAAGAATTGATTACTGAATTAGAGGAAATTGCCATAAATGCATACATACGAAAAGACAAACCTTTAAACTCAATGGCAACCGTGAGTGCCAGGACAATTACTGTTGAAGAAATGAGAAGGCTTCCAGGTTCATTCGATGATCCGTCAAAATTAGCTTCATGTTTTGCAGGTGTTGCACAAGGTTATCAAGACAATAATGGTATTTCAGTCAGGGGAAATGCCCCAAAAGGTATATCCTGGAGATTAGAAGGCATTGATATTCCCAATCCAAATCATTTCGGTAATATTGGAACTTTTGGCGGTGGTGGTTTAACTGCATTCAGTAGTCTGTTACTTTCAAATTCCGATTTTTTCATTAGTGCATTCCCCGCTGAATATGGAAATGCATTATCGGGCGTATTCGATTTTAAATTCAGAAATGGGAACTATGAAAAAAGAGAACATGCTTTTCAGATTGGACTTATGGGAATTGATTTTTCTTCTGAAGGGCCTTTTAAAAAGGAAAAGGAACATTCGTATATTTTCAATTACCGATATTCTACATTTGGCCTGTTAAAGCATTTAATTCCGATACTCGCGGTTGATCTTAGATATCAGGATTTTTGTTTTAAATTAAACTTTCCAACAAAAAAAGCTGGTAATTTTTCAGTTTGGGGGATTGGAGCGATTGATTATTCTGAACTCAACGAAAATTCTGGAGAACAGACATGGGAAACATTAGAAAGTCGCCAACCGGAAAAAATCACCCAAAATATGGGAGTAATTGGTTTCAATCATAAAAAAATAATCAATAATAAAACATACTTCAACTCAACATTATCATTGAGTGGTAATGGAACAAAATTTAAAGAAATCCTTCTTGATAGTAACCTGGTAAAGCATCAGGCCGGATTAATAAGTAATGTTACCTGGAGATATACTTTTTCAAGTTTTGTTAATCATAAATTCAGTAAAAAACACACTAACCGAACAGGAATTATCTTCAATAATTTAAATTATAATATAGATATCAAACATTTACCGGATTTTGGTTTCCCATTAATTCAAATTGTTGATGAAAATGCAAACAGTAATTTACTTCAGGTATTTTCTCAGTCGAAATATTATTTTAACGATAAACTTATATTAAATGCAGGTATTCATTTTCAATATTTCCTGTTGAATAAAAAATACACTGTTGAACCACGAATTGGAATTCAGTGGAATGTTAAGTCAAACCAGTCAATAAGTGTAGCATATGGTAATCATTCCCAACTTGAAACTTTAGGTTTATATTTAGCAAATGTTTACAAAAATGAAACTGTTTCGCAATCAAATAGAAACCTTGAATTTACAAGAGCTCATCATATTGTGTTTGGGTATGATATAAGTATTAATGAAAATACCAGATTTAAAATTGAGCCGTATGTACAATTTCTTTATAATGTTCCGGTAATTCCTGATAGTTCTTTTTCAACAATAAACATGGAAGCTAACTGGTATATAAATGATGAATTAGTTAGTGAAGGTACAGGTATAAATGTTGGGATTGACGCAACCTTAGAAAGATTTTTAAATAAAGGATATTATTATATTATTACAAGTTCTTTATTCGACTCAAAATATAGAGGAGGAGATGGAGTGCTTAGAAATACCAGGTATAATAGTAATTATATAATAAATATATTATTTGGTAAAGAATGGATTGTAGGGAAAGATGGTAAAAACAATATATTAGGGATAAATGGAAGATTTAATTTAGTTGGAGGTCAACGGACTCATCCCATTGATTCCATCAATTCTGTTTTAAATAAACAAGTCATTTACGATTACAATTTTACTTTTGAAGAACAAAAACCTTTAAAACATTATTTAATTCTTGGCATTACATTCAGAAAAAATAAAAAAAATTATGCCAGCACATGGTCTTTACAAGTCTATAACTTAACTGCGTCAAAAGAATATCATGCCCCGGTATATAACTATAAAACGAATTCGATTCAGGAAGTAGCTTATAATGTAGTTGCACCAACTTTTAGTTATAAAATAGATTTTTAAACACAGGAATACTGCCATATTCCTTTAAGTTGAAATATAAAATATTTTATTAATTTTAAAAACAGATACTTATGAAAAAGAAAGAAAAGTTTAAAAGAATAATGAAAAACAAAAAAAATGTTATCATTTTTTTTTCGATAGTTATTTTTCTTGGCTGCTTCAATACTATAAATGCACAAGAAAAAACAATAACTATAAAGATGGAAAACGTTTCATTAGGTGAAATCCTGCAGGAAATTAAAAAACAAAGCGGGAAAAACATTCTGTATAATAATAACAGGGTTGATATTTATAAGAAAGAATCTATAAATATTGAAAATTTAACACTTACCGAAGCACTTGATGAATGTCTTAGAAACAAAGATTTG
>JAFGQQ010000175.1 GCA_016935595.1 Bacteroidales bacterium | reverse complement strand
TTAAAATCGTGGGACAGGGTAAATGAAGCTCTTGAGCAAGATGAAATTATTAAAGGTTATATTAAGTGCAGAACAAAAGGAGGAATGATTGTTGATGTATTCGGAATTGAAGCATTCTTACCGGGTTCACAAATTGATGTAAAACCAATTCGTGATTATGATGTTTTTGTTGGGAAAACAATGGAATTTAAAGTTGTAAAAATTAATCATGAATTTAAAAATGTTGTTGTTTCTCATAAAGCTCTTATTGAAGCTGAACTTGAACAACAAAAAGCGGAAATTATTGCCAAACTCGAAAAAGGACAAGTACTGGAAGGTACTGTTAAAAATATAACTCCTTATGGAGTATTCATTGATTTAGGCGGAGTTGACGGGTTAATTCATATAACTGATTTATCATGGGGTAGGGTAAACCATCCTGAAGAAATTGTTGAGTTAGATCAAAAATTAAATGTTGTTATACTAGATTTTGATGATGACAAGAAACGTATTGCACTGGGGCTTAAACAATTAACGCCACATCCATGGGACCAGCTCGATCCTAATTTAAAAGTTGGTGATGTGGTTGAAGGAAAAGTAGTTGTTTTAGCTGATTATGGCGCTTTTATTGAAATCGCACCTGGTGTTGAAGGTTTAATTCATGTATCTGAAATGTCATGGTCGCAACATTTAAGAAGTGCACAGGAATTTTTACAAGTTAATGATAAAGTAAAAGCACAAATTCTTACCCTCGATCGTGAAGAAAGAAAGATGTCGTTAGGCATTAAACAATTAAAAACCGATCCTTGGGAAACTATTGAAAAGAAATATTCAATAGGGACAAAACATGCGGCGAAAGTCCGAAATTTTACCAATTTTGGAGTTTTTGTTGAGATAGAAGAAGGTGTGGATGGATTAATTCATATTTCCGATTTATCATGGACAAAAAAAATTAAGCATCCGGCAGAATTCACAAATATAGGAGACGATATTGAAGTAGTTGTTTTAGAAATTGATAAAGAAAACAGGAGATTAAGTTTAGGTCATAAACAACTTGAAGAAAATCCATGGGATGTATTTGAGACTGTCTTCGTTGTTGATTCGGTGCATGAAGGAACAATCATTGAAAAAGTTGATAAGGGTGCGATAGTGGCTTTGCCATACGGAGTTGAAGGATTTTCCTCTCAAAAACAATTGGCTAAAGAAGATGGTTCACAGGCAAAGGTTGATGAAAAATTACCTTTTAAAGTAATTGAATTCAATAAATCTGCTAAAAAAATTGTTTTATCTCATGCGAAAGTTTATTTAGATGAAAAGAAAGCAGTAGAAAAATCAAAAAAGAAAGCAAATGATACAACTGTTAAAAAAACACAAAAGAAAATTAAAAGTAATATAGAAAGAACTACATTAGGAGATATTACTGATTTGGCAAGCCTGAAGTCGGAAATGGAAGCAAGTGAAAAAAAGCAGAGGGAAAAAGAAAATGAAAAAAAAATAAAAAAACATACCAAAGAAATTGATGATAAAAAAGAATAATTCCTTATATTTAGGAAAATTTAAATTAATCTAAAAATGGAATTTAAGATCGAAAAATTTGATAATTATACATTAATACAAGTACTAGAAGAAAAACTAGACACAAATGTTGCTCCTACTCTTAAATCAGAATTAGTGTTAATTTCAGGAAATGGTGAAAAAAATATCATTCTTGATCTGAGTAATTGCAGGTATTGTGATTCCTCTGGTTTAAGTGCAATACTTGTTGCAAATCGTTTATGTAAAAATGCAAATGGAACATTTGTGTTAACTGGATTAACTGATGCTGTCGATCGTTTAATAACAATTTCACAGCTCGATACTGTATTAAATATCACAAATTCGATAGATGAGGGTGTTGAACTGATTGCTTCAGAAGAAGAAAAAAATATGCAATAGTGACATTTTCATTAACTATTCTTGGTAGTAGTTCAGCTTTACCCACATCAAGAAGATATCCGAGCGCTTGTGTACTTAATGTACATGAGCGTTTTTTTTTAATTGATTGTGGTGAAGGAACACAAATGCAATTAAGAAAATACAGGATAAAACTTGGTAAAATAAACCATATATTTATATCTCATTTGCATGGTGATCATTTTTTTGGACTATATGGCTTAATTTCAACTTATAATTTATTAGGAAGAAAAAATGATCTCCATATCTATGCCAATAAAGAGATTAAGAATATTCTGGATAATCATTTCAAATTTTTTGATAATAACCTCGATTTTAAAATTATTTATCATTTTTTACATACAGAAAAGAAAGAAATAATTTTTGAAAATAAAAATTTAACTGTTGAATCCTTCCCTTTAAAACACAGGATTCCAACTAATGGTTTTATTTTTAAAGAAAAAAAGCGGCCCGATCATTTAAACAAAGAAAAAGTCGAACAATACAAAATTCCGATTAAAAACAGGGTTGATATTATAAATGGAGCAGACTTTATAACTGGTGAAGGAATTATTATTAAAAATTCTGAGTTAACCACTCCTTCATACGATCCAAGGTCTTTTGCATATTGTTCCGATACTTTATTTGATGAATCGATTGTAAAAATAATAGAAGGAGCCGACTTATTATTACATGAAGCAACCTTTTGTGATGATAAACAGGATATTGCTCATGAAACATATCACTCAACTGCATTAGAGGCTGCCGAAATTGCAAATAAAGCAAAAATTAAAAAGTTAATTCTAACACATTTCTCTTCTCGATATAAAAACACAGATATTTTTTTAAAGAATGCAGTAAAAAAATTTAACGAAGTTATAATTGCTGAAGATGGGTTAGAAGTAAAAATTAATACCGATCATTCTTTTAATATAAGTATGTCTTTAATTAATAGTTGATTATTGATTGAGTTATCTCAAATGATTATTATATTTAGTATATTTGTTTGTTTATAAAGTTAAATTTTAAGTGGATGCAGGAAAAAATTTTGATTCTCGATTTTGGTTCTCAATATACGCAATTAATTGCCAGGCGTGTAAGAGAATTAAATGTTTACTGCGAAATTCATCCATTTAATAATTATACAAATATTGATGAAACGGTAAAAGGAGTCATTCTTTCAGGCAGCCCGTCTTCAGTAAGAGATAAAAATTCACACATTCCCGATTTGAAGAGTATTAAAGGAATTAAACCTATACTGGGAATTTGTTATGGAGCCCAATATTTAGCACATTTTAATGGGGGAGAGGTGCTGCCGTCAAAATACAGAGAATACGGAAGAGCAAATTTAACTTTTATTGATCATAATAATCCTCTTTTTACTGGAATAACTTTAAACACACAGGTGTGGATGTCACATGGAGATACAATTATTAGGCTTCCTGAAAATTTCAAACCTGTTGCTGCTACAAAAGATGTTAAATATGGGGCATTTCAAATAGAAAATGAAAATACATATGGAATACAGTTTCATCCTGAGGTCTACCATACAACTGAAGGATTGAAATTACTACAGAATTATGTCGTGAATATTTGTGGCTGCAAACAGGAATGGACACCTGTATCTTTTATCGAATCAACACTCCAGGAATTAAGGTCATTGCTTGGAGATGATAAAGTTGTATTAGGGCTTTCCGGAGGTGTCGATTCTTCTGTTGCTGCAGTATTATTGAATAAAGCTATAGGTAAAAATTTGATATGTATATTTGTTGATAATGGCCTGTTAAGAAAAAATGAATTTAGTAAGGTAATGCATTCTTATAAAGATATGGGATTGAATGTTATTGGTGTCGATGCTAAAGAAAAATTCTTAATTGATTTACAAGGTGTGGCAGATCCTGAGGAAAAAAGAAAAATAATTGGCCGGAATTTTATTGAAGTTTTTGAAAAAGAAGCTAAAAACCTGAAAAATATTAAATGGTTAGCACAAGGGACGATCTATCCCGATGTAATTGAATCTGTTTCAGTTAACGGACCTTCAGCTACTATTAAATCGCATCATAATGTTGGGGGTTTACCCGAGCGAATGAATTTAAAAGTTGTTGAACCATTGAAATTGTTATTTAAGGATGAAGTTAGAAAAGTGGGAAAAGCTTTAAAAATAAGCGATGTAATTATTAGCAGGCATCCTTTCCCCGGGCCAGGTTTAGCCATAAGGATTTTAGGAGAAATAACTAAAGAAAAAGTTGAAATTTTGCAAGAAGTTGACGATATTTATATTGAAGGATTAAAAAAGGAAAAATTATATGACCAGGTCTGGCAAGCTGGTGCAATTTTATTGCCAATTCAATCAGTAGGAGTAATGGGCGATGAAAGAACATATGAAAATGTTGTTGCCTTAAGGGCAGTTTCATCTACTGATGGTATGACTGCTGACTGGTCTCATTTACCATATGATTTTTTGAGCCGTATTTCGAATGAAATTATCAATAAAGTAAAAGGAATTAACAGGGTTGTATACGACATAAGCTCTAAACCACCTGCTACAATTGAATGGGAATAATTAAATATATAAACATGAAAAGCCAATATAATTTAGGAAGTTTATTAGGTATATTTTTATTGATATTTCTTGCCCACATTCAGGCTTATTCTCAAATGGATAAGCTCCCTTCCGGAAAGAAAGAAGAAATTTTAAGATTAATAACTGAAGGAGAAGAGAATTTTAAATATTCATATTTAGCACAAGCTAGCAGATGCTACAGTGAGGCTGCTTATTTACTATGGACAAATGAATGCTTTAAAGAGGCTTCGGAATATTATTTAAAAGCACTTGAAATAAATGAAGATTTAGGAAATACTAATGCAATTAAAGCAATTGCAACAAATTTGGGAGTAATTTTTTCAGATATTGAAGATTACAAAAATGCACTTAAATATTTCGAAATTAGTTTAAGTATCAAACGAAAAGAAGGAAATAAATTAGAGATCGCTTCAGAACTGCTTAATATTGCTCATGTATTGAAATATTTAAAAAGGCTCGATGAGTCTAATGCCAAGTTATTAGAATCATTAGATATTTTTAA
Source organism: Bacteroidales bacterium (assembly GCA_016935595.1). The sequence continues at coordinate 13,495 of JAFGQQ010000175.1, read as the reverse complement.
GGAGAATAATGAGGTTAAATTAATGAAACGAGCCTATGGCATGTTAGCTGAAAATTACGAACAATTGGGGAATTCTAATAAATCATTCGAATATTTTAATCTGTATTCAACACTTGATAACTATTTAAAACAACAACAAATTAAAGAAACCGAGGAGAAAACACAGAAGCAAATAAAGCAAATGGAGGGTGTAACTAAAGAAGCTATAGATCAAAAAGAAGCTACAGAATTATTGCTTAAGAAATCTGAAGATTCTTTAAAACTGGTTGAAGCTATAAGTAAAGAGAGGCAATTACAAATTGACTTGTTAACAAAACAAAAGCAATTAGATGAAATAATGATGAAAGAGCAGGAAGCCAGGTTAAGAAATATTGCGCTAACAAGAAATTTTATTATTGGTGTTTCTATATTATTAGTTATTATAGCCATAATTCTTTACAATGGTTATATGAATAAAAAAAGATCAAATACTTTACTTGCAAAGCAAAAAGAAGAAATAAATAAAAAGAATGTTAGTATTAATAATAGTATTAATTATGCCAGAAGAATTCAAAATACTATAATACGGCCTCCATCAGATTTGAAAAATTTTGTTCCGGAATCATTCATTCTATTTAGACCTCGAGATGTTGTAAGCGGTGATTTTTATTGGTTTTCGGATACCAACCTAAAATCTATCCTGTCGAAAGAAGGAGAAAGATATTCTTTTAAAAGAGATAAAGAAAGCAATGATATTAATAAGTTTATAATAGCAGCAGTTGATTGCACCGGTCATGGTGTGCCTGGAGCACTAATGTCAATGATTTCATATAATCTCTTAAATGGGATTATTAGCAATGGTATTATTAAACCAAGTGAAATATTATATTATTTAAATAAAGGGATTATAAAAGAACTTAAACAAAACGATAAATCTGAAGTTCAAGATGGTATGGATATTGCTTTATGTTTGGTAGATAAAACAAGTAAAATGGTACAATTTGCAGGAGCTAAAAATCCCCTTGTATATATAAAAAACGGAACTTTATATAGGATTAAGGGAGATAATCAACCAATTGGAGGACAGATTTTTATGGATGAGGAACGAATCTTCACAAACCATGAAATTTATATTGATTCACCTACATCTATATATCTTTTTTCTGATGGTTTTCTCGATCAGCTTGGAGGAGAAGAAGGGAAAAAATACCTGTTTATTAATTTTAAAGATTTGCTGTTAAATATACATAATGAACCATTTGATAAGCAGGAAGAAATTTTAGATTCTACTTTATACGAATGGAGAAAAGATCAGTATAACCAACTGGATGATGTTTTGGTTCTTGGTTTTAAATTAATATTATAGTTTCTTAAATGTATAAATTTATTTTTTATTTATAATTTTATTGATTTCTCAAAAGGATTTATTAGATTTAAGTAAAAATTAAACAATTAATATATATGGATGCCCTAATAGTTGCGGCAAGGGAAGATTCCCCAGGTATTAGGTTAGATAAACAAAACAGTATTTTTGAGATTTCAGGGAACTCTTATGCTGATGACCCTGTTCCTTACTATATTCCTATTTTTGATTGGCTAGATGAATATAAAAAAGATCCTAATGAAAGTACATTATTTGAATTCAAATTAAATTATATTAATACAGCTTCTTCAAAGCAAATTGCAAATATTCTGACAAAACTTGAGGAAACAAGGGCTAAATCTAAGGTAAAAATTAAGTGGTTTTACCATAAAGATGATGAAGATATGTACGATGAAGGTTTAGCACTAAAAAATAATGTAAAAATTGAATTCGAATTTATTGAAACCGATTGACTTTTTTTTCGAATAAAGGAAAAAACCCCTTAATATAATCTTCTTATGAGACGCTATAAATTATTAATATTTGTGCTTATCATTGCAAATTGTTCTTTTGCACAAGAACAATTAAAACATGAAAAGAAAGTTTATATTTCACCTGAGGGAAGGTTATTTATAAATAAAGCAGAACCTGTTTATTTATGGTTATCTACCTCCGATGATAAATCTTCGGAAAAATATTTACTAAAAAGTGAGGTTACTGCGAAATATAGCAATCCTATGTATTTTGATACTGAAGGATATAATACTGTAAGATCCCCATGGGAAGTTGATACCATAACAAAACAAACTATTTATCCCTTGCAAGATATAATATTTGAAGTATATGCAGATAGTAAATCCCCAATTACAAAAATTGATTATGGTGATACATTTTTGCATAAAAAAGAAGGAAAATATTATGTTAAGGGAGGGATTAAATTAAAGTTTAAATCTTATGATGAATTATCGGGAATTGAGAATACATATTATTCAATAAATAAACAACAATTTCAAAAATACTCAAATGAAATTACATTAAATGAAGAGAATGAGTATTTTATTCAATATTACAGCGTTGATAATGTTGGAAATATTGAAATTACAAAAAGCATTACTATTATAACTGATAAAACTAATCCAAAATCTGAACTTAAATTTTCGGGCGATAAACATAATGATATTTTATCTTCCAGGTCATCAATAGAAATAATTTCGAATGATAAAAATGGAATATTGGGTATTTATTATCAAATAGATGATGGCAATAAAATACAATATAAATATCCTATTAAAACATCAAGTCTTGCTCAAGGCGATCATACATTAAAGTATTATTCAATAGATATGGTGAAAAATGAAGAAACTCTTAATGAATATAAATTTTATTTAGATAAAACCGCACCAACAATAGTTGAAGAAATCTTAGGAAATAGTTTTATCTCGGGTGGAATTGAATATTCATCAGGAAGAACAAAATTTAAAATAACAACATTTGATAATAAAGCTGGAGTAAAAGAAGTATATTATTCAATTAATGGGAGCGAATATAAATTATATGATAACCCGTTTTATCTGGATAATTCTTCAGGAAATATAGTTGTTAAAACTTATGCAGTTGATTATGTGAATAATAAGAGTGTTGATAACAGCCAATCTAACACACATGTTGATTTACCATATATCGATCTATCTGGGCCTGTACTCGATTATACATTTATCGGTCCAATGTTTAGTTCGAGTGATAGTGTTTTTATTAGTAATAAGTCAAAAATAAAATTAGTTGGTAAAGATCCTGAATCCGGAATTAACAAGATTGAATATAAGATAGATGATTCGGATTTAATTGAATATACCAATCCATTTACGATTGACTCCGAGGGCAGGCATATAATATTTTTTACTGGAACTGATAATGTTAATAATACAAATCAAGCAGAATTTATTGTAATAGTTGATAATAACGGACCGGAAATATATTCACGCTTTAGTGTATTTCCTATGAGTAAAAAAGAATTTGAAAATAAAAATATTGAAGTATTTCCTGATCATGTTGTGGTTTTTCTTTCATCAACAGACCAATATGTGGGTTTTGATAAAATGTATTATTCGATAAACGGACAACCAGAAAAATTATATTCGGGTTTAATAAGTAATTTCTCAAAAGGAAAAGATTATTTATTAAAAGTTAGGGCATTAGATAAATTAGGAAACGAAAAAAGTCAAAATTTTGAATTTGCAACCTCGTTTTAATTTATAAAAATTATTTTTCCATCTTTTTAATAAAAATTTTTATATTGCCGACTTTTTATTGTAAATGTTTTATATTAAGATAAATTTATTATTTACAGATATTTAGGATTATGAGAATTAAAATAAATGAATTGATTTTGGGATTGTTTTTTTTGCAATTAACTTTTTTATTAAATAGTCAAAGTTTAAATAGTGAAATATTTAAAATACATAAAGTACTTGGATATATCGATGTTTTTTATGTTGATACCGTTAACCAGGAAAAATTAGTTGAGGCTGCTATAATTAGAATGGTAGAAGAATTGGATCCTCATAGTGCATATCTTAATAAAGATGAGGTACAAGAAATGAATGAACCATTGCATGGCGAATTTGAAGGAATAGGGATTCAATTTAATGTTTTATTTGATACCATTTTTGTTATAAATCCGATTTCAGGCGGGCCCTCCGAAAAAGTTGGTATAAAAGCAGGTGACAGAATTGTAAAAATAGAAGGTGAAAATGTTGCAGGAATTGGAATAACAACTACTGAAGTTCGTGAAAAACTGATGGGCCCGAAGGGAACAAAAGTGAATGTGAGTATTAAAAGACGTGGATTAAATGATTTGTTGGATTTTACTATAGTAAGGGACAAAATTCCAATATTTAGTCTTGATGCTTCATATATTATTGCTGATAGTATCGGATATATAAGATTAAACCAATTTTCTTTAACCACTATGGATGAGTTTCGTTCGGCAATGAAGGAATTTGAAAATACAAATTTTAAACATTTAATTTTAGATTTAAGAAATAATGGAGGTGGATATTTAAATGTAGCTTATGAATTAGCTGATGAGTTTTTATCTGAAAATAAATTAATTGTATATACTCAAGGATTAAAAAGCCCAAAACGTGATTATATATCCTCATCGAGCGGTTGTTTTGAAGAAGGCAGACTAATAGTTTTAATCGATGAGGGTTCGGCTTCGGCTAGTGAAATTGTTGCTGGTGCAGTTCAGGATTGGGACAGAGGTTTAATTATGGGGCGAAGATCTTTTGGAAAGGGTTTAGTCCAAAGGCCATTTAATCTGCCAGACGGGTCTATGTTAAAACTTACAATTGCCCGTTATTATACACCTACCGGAAGATTAATTCAAAAACCTTATGAAGATGGAAATATTGAAGATTATGCCAAAGAACTTATCGACAGGTATAATAACGGGGAATTAGTGAATGAAGATTCAATTCATTTCCCCGATTCTTTGAAATATAAAACACTGGTTAATAGACGTATAGTATATGGTGGGGGAGGGATTATGCCAGATTATTTTATTCCGCTTGATACTAATGCGAATTCTGAATACTACAGAAAGTTAGTTCGACAAGGGATTTTTAACAGGTTTATATTAACATATGTTGATAATAACCGAAAATCTTTAATAAAAAAATATAAAGATTTTGAGACTTTTAAACTAGAATTTGAAATAACCGATAAAATTTTAGAAGAATTAATTGATTTTGCGAAAGAAAAAGATAACCTTGAATATAAAGAAGAAGAATTTAATCAAGATAAGGAAAATATTAAATTACTTATTAAAGCATATATTGCAAGGGATATATGGAATACAAGTGAATTTTATGAAATAATTAATCAAAATGATGAAGGATTTAATAAAGCACTTGAGATAATTAGTCATCCTAAATTCTATAATCAACTTATACTTGGCTCGCAAAAAGAAAAATAGCTTAATATTCAATTTGTTACTAGAAATTTAAATTTGATTTTTTAATGATTTTTATTATGAGATTTGTATATAATATTTTATAATTGATTTAATATTTTGACAAAATAGTTGAATAATGGAAAAATTTAATGATAAAGTAAACTTTAATTTAATAATTGAAGATTTATCAGATTCAAGTATATATAACGAAATGTTTCATGAACCCTTACATGGAGAGAAACTGCCATCAATTGATAAACTTGTTGAAATAGTTGATATTTTAAGAGAAATTTTATTTCCTGGTTTTTTTGGCAATTCAGGTTTACATGTAGATAACTTAAAGTATTATACTGGTGTTAATATAAATAAGCTGGATGAATTGCTGTATGAACAGATATTAAGCGGATTATGCTTTGAGTGCAAGGACAGAACAAGAGCAAACTGTAAATTTGAATGTGCAAAAAAAGCAAGAGGATTTGCTAATGAATTTATAAATAGATTACCCGTTTTACGGCATAAATTATCGACTGATGTTAAAGCAACTTATTTGGGAGATCCAGCCTCAAAATCGATGGGTGAGGTAATTTTTTGCTATCCCGGAATTAGAGCAATAACAAATTATAGAATAGCTAATGAATTATTGAAATTAAAAGTACCTTTAATCCCTCGAATCATTTCAGAATTGGCACACTCTGAAACTGGAATTGACATCCATCCGGGCGCTGAAATTGGAGAATATTTTACCATCGATCATGGTACTGGTGTTGTGATAGGAGAAACTTCTATTATTGGAAATAAGGTAAAAATATACCAGGGTGTAACATTGGGTGCAAAAAGTTTTCCTGTTGACGATGAAGGAAATCCAATTAAAGGTATTCCCCGCCATCCAATTGTTAAAGATAATGTTATCATATATGCACAGGCTACTATATTAGGCAGAATTACAATTGGGGAAAATTCTATAATTGGAGGCAATGTTTGGATAGATCATGATTTACCTACCAATTCCAAAGTAATTCAATTTAAGGCTAAAGAAGGTATGTTCTCAGACGGTGCAGGAATATAATAAATAATAGCTTAACTTATAGTGATTTGAGAGAGAACAATAAAAATTTTGAGATTATTGGCAAAACTTTTTCCGGTTTGGAAGATGTTTTTTCAAATGAATTGAAGGATTTAGGTGCAAAAAATATTCAAATACTTAGAAGAGGAATAAAATTTACCGGTTCAAAGGAGTTGTTATACAGAGTCAATTACAGATCAAGATTATCATTAAGATTTTTAATGACTTTAATTTCTTTTAAAGCTGCCAATGAAAATATATTATATAAAAAGGTTTATGAATATCCCTGGGAAAGTATTTTCTCATTTAAACAAACAATTTTTGTTACAAGTACAGTAAATTCAACTATTTTCAAACATTCGCACTACGTTTCATTAAAAGTTAAAGATGCAATTGTCGACCGATTTAGGGATAAAATGAAACAACGGCCAAATGTTGATAAATCTTCTCCCAATATTGTTATTCATATTCATATTAGTAATGATTTATGTAATTTATCACTAGATAGCTCGGGTGAACCTCTATATAAAAGGGGTTATAGGATAGCTGCCAGTCATACCCCCCTGAATGAAGTGCTGGCTGCAGGATTAGTTTATTTATCCGGGTGGAATAAAAGTGATATTTTAATTGATTTTATGTGCGGATCGGGTACAATTTTAATCGAAGCTGCATTGATTGCTGGAAATATACCAACAGGCAAGCTTAGAAATAATTACGCTTTTCAAAATTGGAATAATTACGAAGAAGATTTGTTTAATTTTATTAAAAATGAAAAAGTTAATAACAATAGTTATGTTCCAACAATATTAGGTTGTGACATTTCACCAGATGCAATAGGAAGTGCTTTAAAGAATATTAATAAAGCAGGTTTATCTAGCAATATTAAAATTCAAAACCGAAATTATTTAAATTTTAAGCCACCAAAAAAGAAAGGAGTTGTAATTACTAATCCTCCTTATAATGTTAGGTTGAAAGATAATGATATTTTATTAATGTACAAAGAACTAGGCGATTACATAAAAAGAGCATATACTGGTTATGATGTATGGATATTGAGTCATAATATCCAAGCGCTTAAAAATATTGGTTTAAAAGCAAGTGCAAAATACCAGTTGTATAATGGGCCTCTAGAATGTAAGTATAATAAATATTCTATTTTTGAAGGTTCTTTAAAAAAAAATTAATTTTAGTGTAAATATTATAGCTGTTAATCATTAATTTTTTAACTTTAACATAAGTTCAATTAAATTATCATTAATAAAGAATATTTTTTTTTATATTTGTTTGTTTATAAATTATTTAATATAATTTGTGTTAATAAAGGACAGTAAAGCAAGAACCTCGATGGGCTTTAATTTAGAAGATTGTTATAATAAGATGAATAAAGGTGAAGTTATTCTTTCTTATAAAGGCAGCATAACAGCTGATCTAATTACTAATGTACTTGGATTAATAGAACTTAAACTTGAGGATTCTGACGAAAAACCTAATATCAAAAAAAGAATTTATAACGTGCTAGTTGAAATTCTTCAGAATTTATTCCATCATGTTGATGATCCCGATTTTAATATTGAAGAATATGGTAATAATTTTGGCGTTTTTGTAATTTCAAAGGTTGTAGATGGATTTCAGGTATCTACTGGAAATTTTATTAAATCGGAAAGAAAACAATTTATACAAAATAGGCTTGATAAAATTAATTCCTTAACCAAAGAGGAGCTTAAAGAATTCTATAAATTTGTTCTCAACAATCAAAAATTTTCTGACAAAGGGGGAGGCGGATTAGGATTAATCGACATGGCTAAACGAACAAGTAAAAAGCTTGATTATACATTTTATCCCTATAACGGAAAATTTGAATTTTTTAGTCTAATTGTGCATATTTTAAATAATTAAAATAATATATAAATATAAATATGGAACCAATTTCTATTGAAAGTACGCCAAAAACACCATCTGTAAAATTTGATAGTGAAAAGGGAGTACTGGAAATTAAAGGCAGGTCTATACCCGAAAATTCAATCGAATTCTATAAACCATTGGTTGATTGGCTTGAAGATTATTCAAAACAACCATTTAAAAAAACCGAAGTTAATATTCAGCTCGAATATTTTAATACGAGTTCTTCAAAATGTATACTCGATGTATTCAAAAAATTAGAATCTATTAATCAGGGGGGCAATGAAGTTTTAATAAACTGGTACTATGAAGAAGACGATGAAGATATGCTTGAAGCAGGGGAAGATTATGAATCGATTATTAAAGTACCATTTAAAATGATTGAAATTGTTGAATAAAAATTTATGAAGTATTTATTCTAATTCAATTTCCTTTTCTTTGCTTAAACGATTCGAAATTATTTCTACTAAATCCATTAATCTTTTTAATCCTTTGTAATATAATATTATATATAAAGTTATATTACTAAACCATATTACCAGAATATTAATCCAGAATGTAGAATAGAAATTCCCGAAGAGTTTTTTCCTGGGAGTATAAAAATGAGCTTTTATAAAATTTGATGAAGGATCTAAAAATATCGGATCAATTTTTTGAATTAATTTACCCTTATATTCAATAATTCGTTCAACTTCACCAGAGTTAGTGACTAACTCAGCCAGGTTCTCATTATGATATTTTCTTTTTAAATTAAGAAATGCTTCTTTTTTCTCAGGCGATTTTTGCTGCGAACTGATTATTTTATCTTTTTTGTTATTTGCTAAATTGTATAATTGAATATAATAATTATTTACATATTTTATATATCTATTAACCGCTTCAATTATTTCAGGATTGAGCAAATGATATTGAAGCTGTTCAATATATTGAAATTTTACTTTTGGATTATCTTTGAGTTCTTTCCCTATTTCAGATCTTAAAAGTGTAAGGTTTTCAATAACCTCATCTATTTTTTCAGGATTATTATAATGCCTTTCACAAAAATCAATTTTATTCTGAAGCTTTTTCAACCAGTAATTTTTCTTAAAATCAGCAATACTCATTGCTTTATCTAATTCATAAAATTGCTTTTCATATTTGTTTTCCATAAATTGATAAACAGCCAATGCTTCATAAGCCCATCTGGCAGTAATAATTTCACCGTAAAAAGGTATTTCGCTTGGCGAGGAAATTTGCGGATTTAATTTTTCAAATTTTACTATAATTCCGCTTAAAATTAATTGGGGAATAATAAGAAATGGAATTAAAATATATATTGTAATTACTGTTTTAAAACTGTCGGAAATTACCAAACCCAATAAATTTGCACATGACCAGGCTGTGAATAATACTAACCAGTATTCAAAATACATTCCCCGGATTTCGATGATTGAATTACCAACAATAATGAAAGTGAAAGCCTGAATGGCTGAGATGGTAAATTGTACTGCTATTTTTGAAAACAGATAACTAGCCCGGCTTAAATTAAGGAAGGCTTCTCTTTTTAAAATTTTCCGGTCTCTGATTATTTCTTCAGCGCTAACAGTTAATCCCATAAACAATGCAATAATTACCGACATGAAGATATAAACAGGCACGTTGCTGTTTTCAGCGAATGTATATCCTAGTGTATTTGTTACATTTACATTATAGAATTTAATAATATATGATAAAATAAAAGCTAATAATGGAGCTTCAATTAAATTTATTGCAAGATATTGTGTGTTCGACAGTTTTGATAAAACATCCCTTTTAACAAATACCCAGAATTGTTTTAACCGCTTTGGTATTTTAAAGGATATTTTAGGAATTTCTTTATCAGGAATAAGGTCTGTAGCTATATCTTTGGAATATTCTTTATAATAATTTTCCCATTCAATTGGCGACACTTTTCTTGATTGGGTTGCATTTCCGTATTCATCAACAACTTTTGCTTCAATAATATTAAATATTTGTTCAGGATTAACGTTCCCACAGTTTTCGCATTCTGCTTCACTCCAGTTTGCAAGTAAAATTCTCGATTTAAAATATATAATTGAGTCAATCGGATCGCCATTGTATATCAAATAACCCCCTGTATCTAAAATAACAAGTCTGTCGAACATTTTAAATATTTCGGAAGATGGCTGATGGATAACAACGATTACTAATTTTCCTTTTAAAGCAAGTTCTTTTAAAAGATCCATTATATTTTCCGAGTCTCTCGAAGATAATCCTGATGTAGGTTCATCAAGAAATAGTACCGACGGTTCACGGATTAACTCAAGGGCAATATTCAATCTTTTCCTTTGTCCGCCGCTTATTTTTTTATTTAAGGGACTTCCAACTTGTATGTCTTGAATTTCATGCAAACCAAGGCTTTGAAGAAGATTATAGACCAATTGTTTTATTTCGTCATCACATAAATTATCAAAACAAAGTTTGGCATTATAATAAAGATTTTGAAAAACTGTTAAATCTTCAATTAATAAATCATCCTGGGAAACATGTCCAATTAATCCTTCAATTTTCTCTGGTTCAGAGTGAATGTTAATCCCATTTATTAAAATTTCTCCTTTTGTGGGTTTGTTGGTACCATTTAAGATATTTAATAAAGTTGATTTACCGGCACCGCTGGCTCCCATAATTCCAACTAGTCTGCCCGATTCTTCTTTAAATTTAAAATTATGAATACCTGTTTTGCCGCCCCTGAATTTAAAAGTAACATTTTTCGCTTCAAATACAATTTTTGAGGCTAATTTATCTACATAAAAGCAGCTAATTATATCGCTATAATAAATTGGTTTAATACGCGAATTTCTTATTGATGAGCCAGTACGGAGCACATGAACTTTATCTTCATCTAAAACCTGGCTATTAGAATATAATTCATTTTCGCCTGTATGCCTTATTAAATACATATTTGCTGAATCAACTTTTAATATTCTGATTTCTCCTTTAAGTAATTCCGAACGCTTGTGTTTAAAATCAGGCAAATACAGTTCTTTTTCACTATTTATAATAAGAATATTTGGGGTAGGATCAATATTTTCGAATTTTTCAATTACGAACGTTTTAATTCTGTTATATTCTTCTAATTGAATATTAAAAGTTTCGGCAACGGTATTGACAAATTCAATTTCTTGCGGATCAATTATTTTACTGGTTTTAATAAATTCTAAAAGCCTTATTAATACAACTATTTTTTGCTGCTGCGTTAATTCTTCATTAATTTCTGTACAAATTTTTAATACTTTAACCGAACTGGATGAAGTTCGTTTTTTTAATTTTGACTTCTCTTTTTGTTTTTCCTGGTGTATTTCGTAATAATAATCGAATATTTTAATGTATTCAAGTACCACTTCATGATTCAATTGCCTTTCAAGAAATGATTCAACAATAGATCTTTTATCTTGTGTATTGCTTTCAGGGTGAGCAATAATTGCAAACAATTGCATTAAAGCTTTTAGAATAGGCTCACTCATAAACTATATAATTAAAATTATTATAAAAATAATACTTTTTTATTAAGGATTGAATTATTGTTGATTCTTGAAGGCAATTATTAATCTTATTTGTGCAGTATTAGCTATTTCTGATTCAAACTTGGTTTCTATAATACAGTCAATTGTGGAACGGAAAACAAAGTCCCAAAAGGTTGTATAATTAAAGTCTTTATTCGAAAACAATTTATTTTTATCAACATCATAAATAGTAAAAATAACTTTACCTTGTGGTAAATTACTGCAGGCGATTATTCTGTATGTACTCCCTCCATAAAAAGTAGTTTTAAATTCACCTTTTGTATCTTTATTTAATTCAATTGAATAGTCATGTCCATCTGGAATAAAAGGTAATTGTAAATATTTTTCACAATCTTTTGTGAAATCGATTGATTGCGCATTTAAATATTTAAAACTTAATAATATCAATAAAAACAGTATATATATAATGTTTTTCATCAATTTTTTATGTAATAATCTGATTTCTTATTTTTTCTATTTTTTCTGAAATAATTGATAAATGATAATCAGATATAACAATTCTTGATTCACTGTTAATAACTGTTACCCGTTTCTGGGAATCAATTTTTGGTTCCTCATATGAATAATTATATATAATTCCATCGAATTCATAAGCTAGGTCAACTAATTGATCAATTAAATTTGAATATTCTTCGGATTGATAGTAAAAAGGCGACAATAAATCAATTAAATTATCAAGAGGATGCTTTTGGTCTCCAATACGATTTCTGATTTCATAGTTATCAGATTCCATTATGCTTTTTGTTAAAATATGAAGGCTTTCAATCCATCCTCCGGTAATAATAAGTGCACCTATACCGTTTCTCTGGTTTTTGTTTAAATAGTTGTTTGCATCTTGGTATATTATTGAAATATAATATAATAGAGAATCTTTGTTGCTTAAATTATTCTCTATACTTGTTATTAGTTTTTCATCAAAGGAATCGTAAAGTCCTAAATCGCCCGAAAGTTTTTTAATGACATTAAAATATTTAATTGATTCAGGGATTTGTTCATATACATTTAAATATCCAAGATTTGTGCCGTAAATGCCAAGATTTAAAGCTTTCTTAAAGCTTGTAGTATAATTAGAAACTCTCTCGATATTATTTAATAGATCTTTATTGAATTTTACGCCATTGTTTTTTACAAAAAGTGTTGCTTCATGCGGAGAAGGTAAACTAAAGAGGGTATTACTAAATTTTAAAATAATTGATGTAGCCGTATCTAAATCAACTTCAAGCAGTTCTTCTTCATTTTGTTTGGTATTCGATTGATTACATGAATAAAATGTTGTGATAAATATAAGAAAGACAAATATTAATTTATGAACTTTCAAGTATTGCATTGTTTTATAAATTCTATTTTTGATAATTATGCAATTAATGAAAAAAACATTAAATTTCAAAAAAATCAAATCTTTTCAAAATTTATAATATACGGCGAATGAATGAAATTGTTTCTGTTTGTTACATATAATTGAGCATTAATAGATATTTTTATAAAAATATTAAAATACAATGAAATATTATTTAATTATACTTTTTATCGTATCTCCTTTATGTGCTTTCTCTCAAAATAAAAAACTTACCCTTGAAGATGCAGTTTTCGGTGGTTATAGTTGGTTAAGACCTAATGATTATGAGTTTATAGAATGGCGAAATGATAACTCATTTACTTATATTAACAACAAT
>JAFGQQ010000174.1 GCA_016935595.1 Bacteroidales bacterium | reverse complement strand
TAAAATTCCAGCGATTAAATTTTATGGATGATTCTTATAGAATGGGTGAAATGTTCGATATAATTTTTTGCAGAAATGTATTGATTTATTTTGACAGGGAAAACCAGGAGAATGTAATTAACCGATTGTGCCGATATTTAAAAAAAGGAGGTTATTTGTTTCTAGGCCATTCCGAATCGATCTTAAAAATGAACGTGCCCATCAAACAAATTAAACCAAGTACATTTATTAAAATTTAAGGTTCTTTTAGATAATATAACTAACATGAGTTGCTGGTTATATGTTACTGGTTACTTGTTAAAAATATGCATCATTATATTCTATATTTAAATTATAACAAGTAACCTGAAACCAGAAATCAAATAATAGAATTGACTTTTATAATATTTAAATATTAAAATATTGATAGCAACCAATAAATTTTGTAACTTATATGTGTGAATAACTTAAAATGGAAACTAGTATTTCGATATATAACATTTACAAAACAATTTTCAATACCATCGATGATATTATTTTTTTAATCAATCATCAATATGAAATATTTGATATTAATGAACCAGCTTTAAAAATATTAAAAGAAAATAGAGGCGAAATAATCGGGAAAAAATGCTACCAGGCAATTCATAATAAAACCTATCCATGCAATTTCTGTAAGGTTCTAAATTCAAAAAAGCAAAAAACAAGCCAAATATTCGAAGATTATATTTTATTAAATAACAATAATTATACTGCAAAATTATCGCCCATACTTGATGAAAAAGGAAATATTTCAGGCTATATAGCACATCTTTACCAACCCATTGATACAATTACCGAAAAATTATCTTTAATTGAAGAACAAAACGAAAAAATACAAGAGATTAACAAAAGCATAATAGAAACAAATAAAAGCTTTCAGATATTGAATGAACAATTAAAACAAAGTGAAGAAAGATACAAGGGATTATTTAATAATATAAAAAGCGGGGTAGCAATATATGAAGCAATTGAAAACGGAGAAGATTTTATTTTTAAAGATTTTAACAAAAGCGCCGAAAAAATTGAAAATGTTATAAGAAAGAATTTGATTGGTAAAAAAGTGTCGGAAGTTTTTCCCGGAGTAAAAAATTTTGGTTTGTTTAAAATATTTCAGAAAGTCTGGAAAACCGGAGTTCCTGAATTTCATCCTGAAGCTTTGTATGAAAATCATATAAAAAGATCGTGGCGCGAAAATTATGTATATAAATTACCTGCCGGAGAAATTGTTGCAGTTTATGAAGATGTGACAGAAAAAATAATTAACGAAGAAGCATTGCAACGATCTCACGACATAGTTAGCAGCATTCCTGTAGGTTTGCATATTTATAAATTAGAAAATATTAATGATAACCGATCATTGATATTAATTGCCGCAAATCCCGAATCGCTTAAATATACCAACGACCGGATAGAAGATATTGCCGGAAAAACTATTGATGAAAACTTCCCTGCTTTAAGAAATCTTGGTATTCCGCAACAATTAGCCGAAGTAATTAAAACTGACAAATCACTTCAAATTGATGAAATTATATTAAGACCCGATGGAAAAAGACGATTTATATTTTCTGTTAAAGCTTTTCCTTTGCCAAATAATCATGTTGGTGTGTCATTCGAAAATATTACAAAACGAGTAAAAATTCAACAAAGAATTAAAAAACAAGAAGTAACCATCCGAAATTTACAACAGGCTATTTCTTCAAAAATAGGCGAAAAATTCTTCGAGACAATCGTACTTCTAATAGCCAACACCATTGAGGCAGATTATGCTTTTATAGGTACATTATCAGGGAAAAATAATGAACTGATAAAAACCATATCAATATGTAAAAAGAATCAAATCATTAATAATATTGAATTCAGACTTAAAGGATCTCCTTGTGAAAAAATATTGTCATCAAATATATGTTCTTATAGATCAAATGCTTTAGAATCATTTCCTGAAAATGAATTAATTCAAAAACTTAAAATTGAAGGAATTATAGGTGTTCCTCTATTAGATAGTAAAAATAATTTTATTGGCACATTATTAGCTTTATTTAAAAAACCTGTTAAAAATTTACAATTTGCGAAAACTGTTTTGCAATATTTTTCAAACCGGGCTGGCGTTGAGATTGAAAGAAGAAAAAATGAAAGGGAAATTGAAAAAATAAATAATAAATTACGCGATAATGAGGCTTATTTGAAAAGCATCTTCAGGGCAGCACCAATTGGGATAGGTGTGTTAAATAATCGTAATTTTATATATGTTAATGATATGGTATGTAAAATGACAGGATATACCAGGGAAGAACTGCTTGGAGAAAAAACAATTGTAATATATCCTACAATTGAGGAGTATGAATATATAGGGAAATATAAATATCAGCAAATTAAAGAAAAAGGCGCTGGAACAATCGAAACCAAATGGAAATGTAAAGATGGTTCTACAAAAAATATATTATTAAGCTATTCTTATATTGATCCTGAAAATCCTCAGCTTGGTATTACATTTACTGCTTTAGATATTACCCAGCGAAAAAAAGCAGAAGAAAATTTAAAACACGAACTTGAATTCAATGCAAGAATAAATGAAACATCACCTGTGGGAATAGTTACATTAAACAATAAAGGGGAAATTACATTTGCCAACCAACGCGCAGAAATAATTTTAGGATTGAAAAAAGATAAAATTGCTAATTTAACATATAATTCCCCTGAATGGAAAATAACGGACTTAAATGGAAATCCTTTCCTCGACAAGGAATTACCTTTTCAACTGGTAAAAGTAACACATAAAACAGT
>JAFGQQ010000173.1 GCA_016935595.1 Bacteroidales bacterium | reverse complement strand
TGGCTTAATGGACATTTTTCAGGCTGACATATTGTATTAAGTCAATAAACATCGATCTTTGGTGTATTTGAAAGCTATGAATAAAAAATTTGTTTTTACTGTGGTTCGAAAAGGACAAAGAAAAATGGTTTTAAGAACGGGGTTCAAGTTTATAAATGTAACGATTGCCACCGCCAATTTATAGGAGGTAATAGAATACAAAACAAGGTTTTATGGCAAGAATATGCCGATGGAAAACAAACCTATGTTCAATTAGCAAATAAGTATGGCGTTTCAATTAAAACGATACAGCGAAGACTTGATAAAGTATATATAAAACAACAGTTTTGCAAGCCAGGAGAAAGTGTTATAATGATGGATACCACATACTTTGGTCGAGACTTTGGAGTAATGGTATTCAAAAATACAGAAGGTCAACACGTATATTGGAAGTTTGTTAAATACGAGACAATAGCTGGGTATGTAGAAGGCATCAATTTTCTTAAGGCCCAAGGCATAAAAATTAAAGGTATTGTTTGCGATGGACGAAAAGGTCTTTTTCATGCATTACAAGAATATCCTATACAAATGTGCCAATTTCATCAAGTAGCAATTGTCACCAGATACATAACCAGAAAACCGAAAGTTCAGGCTTCGATTGAATTGAAAGAACTGATGCATTTGTTGCCAAAAACCGATAAAGAAAGTTTTTTTGGTGCACTTGATGAATGGTATACCAAGTGGGAAGGATATGTAAACGAAAGGGCTATTAATCCTGAAACAGGCAAAAGCCGATATGTTCATAAACGCTTAAGAAGTGCATATAGAAGCTTGGAGCGAAACAAACAATACTTGTTTACATGGTATGATAATATGAATTTAGGGTTACCAAATACAAACAACCAACTTGAAGGAACATTTACCGACTTGAAAAACAAGTTACGTAATCATAACGGATTAAGCCGAAAACGAAAAGAAAAGTTTATAAATGGGTTTTTAAAGGCATCTGTTCTTGGAATAATCAATTAAAAGGCTGACAAATGCCAGCCTTTTAAGACCATTCCAGTCAGTCAGGATATTCCTGACAGGTTGCTCCCCAGCAGAGCCTGTTTCCGCTTACCTGACTAACAAATATACTGAAACAAATGATAGTATTTAAAATTATTTAAAAATAAAAAGCCTGAAAAATGTCCATTAGAACAAAGTGTCTAAAAAATAGCCTGAATTTTGTCCATTACGCCTGAAATTACTGATTACTGATTACCAATCACCTCTGATTACCAAATTTTAAACGCTTCCATGTTCTTCGAACGATGGAAGGTTTATCGCAAATCGTGAGTGGCGGGGTTTGAAGACTGAAAACCTATTTCTCAATTATTTCAACCGCTTTTTGCAGGGTAACATCTATTTTCGATATAATTGGATAGAATCCTTCGTTATCTAACAGGTTTCTGGAAACAGATGCTTTTAGCTGGGTATAAATTAATTCTTTCGATGCCTTTAGCTCGTTTGGGTTCTTGTTAATTCCTTTTTCTTCTGCATATTTTATGAACTTATCCAACAACTTTTGTTTGTCAAGGTATTTTTCTAATTCTTTATAGTTTTTATATTTTGCCAGTTTTTCCCTGTTGTTATCGGCATAATCGAAAGCAAAACGGTAAATAAGGCCTTTTTGTAAAACCTGCATGTAATAATTGGTTTGCCCCGAGGTATCGTACGGGACAAAAATATCGGGCATAATGCCGCCCCCACCATAAACAATTTTGCCTTTTGGGGTATAAAATTTAAGCGAATCGTTTAGTTTTATACTGTCTTTTTCAACAAATTCGCCATGGTTGAACCTCTCCGATAAATCATCATAATACTGTTCGTCGCCGTTAACATAAGGTTTTTGAATGCTGCGGCCGGTAGGGGTGTAGTAGCGGGCAATGGTTAACCGCAAAGCCGACCCGTCGTTAAACATGGTTTGCTGTTGCACCAATCCTTTCCCGAACGAACGGCGGCCTACTATTGTACCCCGGTCGTTGTCCTGCAAAGCGCCTGCCAGTATTTCACTGGCCGAAGCCGACCATTCATCGACCAAAACCACCACTTTTTTGTCCAGGCAATTCCCTTTACTGTTCGACAAGGTTTCGCGCTTCGGGCGGGATTTTCCTTTGGTATAAACAATCAGTTTGTTTGCTTCTAAAAACTCGTTGGCAATATTTGTGGCGGCATCCATAAAACCACCTCCGTTACCGCGTAAGTCAAGCACTAACTTTTGCATTCCCTGTTGGTTTAGTTTAGCAATAGCGTCAGTAAATTCCTGATAGGTTGTTTTGGCAAATTGGCTTATTTTGATATACCCGATATCGTCTTTTATCATGTATGCAATATCAATGCTGTATAAAGGAATTTTGTCGCGAGTTATTTCAAAATTAATAAGTTCAGAAATCCCTTTTCTCATTATACTAACTTCTACTTTAGTACCTTTTGGGCCTTTCAGCATTTTAACAATATCGGTGTTTTTCATTTTTACCCCGGCAACAAGCGAATCTTCAATATAAATAATACGGTCACCGGGCAAAATACCGATTTTTTCCGACGGGCCCCCTGAAATTACAGCAATAACAACAACCGTATCGTCGGGCATATTAAACTGTACCCCAATGCCTTCAAAATTTCCTTCAAGTGGTTCGTTTAGTTCTTTTAGTTCACTCGCCGGAATATATACCGAGTGGGGATCGAGCTGTTTTAATATTTCAGATATGGCCATTTCAACCAAATCGTTTTTATTTACCGTATCAACATATTCCTCTTCAATATAATT
>JAFGQQ010000172.1 GCA_016935595.1 Bacteroidales bacterium | reverse complement strand
GAATTTAACGCATATTTAAAAAAATAATTATAAAATCCAAATGCAGAATAGGTTATGCCTATTTTAAAGTTTAACGAACTAAAATCAATTTTTGGATTTACTTCATATTCAATATTATTTGATCTATATGATGCAATTAGATCGTCGCTTAAGGTTACTTTGGTGCGTAATGGCTCATAAGCAAGCTCAACATAAAACCAATTAAAAGTAAAACGGTATCCATATAACACTGATATACTTTTACCTGAAAACATTGGTAATCTTTCTGTTTTGGTTATTGTTTGATTACTGTAAATACTAGTTTCTTTATATTTATAAATCAAATTTAAATTGATTATAGTATAACCTAATTCAATAAAATTTGTAATTGAAATATTTTTTTCTGGAACATCATATAAACGGAAACTAAATTGTGGCCCAATTGAAAATATCCCAAGATTTAAGGACAGGTCTTCCTGATTTTCTACTTGGGTGGTATAATTTCTAAAGCGAATATTTGGGGAGAATGAAAAACCTCCTCCCCTTGATAATGCTCTAATATCAATATTTCCGGCAAATCCCCAGTTAAGATTCTCATCAACTTCATCAAATAGTAATATGCCAGTCCCTAATCCTAGTTCATATTTTATATTCTTAGCAAAATCGTATTTTTCTTTTGGTTTGGTTAACTCATCAATATAAAAATTATATTTATACTCATCAACTTTACTTAACTTAATAAAAGTTGATATCTTACTTTTATCTTTGACAATATCCATATAAATATTTTGGTCATCTATCTTTGTGATTTTACATCTTAAGGTATCTTTATAATTGTTTCTAATAACTATATCCTGACTTTGGATTTTAATATTAATAGTAACAATTAAACTTATTAATATGGTTGTTCTTATTGGGTTTAATTTATTTCTCATAAGTAGCAATAATGTTAATATTATTTAAATTTCAAATATATGAATTCTATTCTAATGCCAAATATTTTTAATATCAGATTCTACCTATTAATGGTAGGGTAATAAATAAAAAAAAGTAAAACAGTAAATAGAAAATAATTTAATGTTTAAAATTTAAATTCTTAAATTATTGATTTATTTTTATAAATGATTATCTTTCTAGAGTGAATTTAGCCTGAATTATTCATAAATTTTTCTAAATATAAGTATTGAAACAACAATTCCTTTAAATATGAAACAAGTATTAAAAAAATCTTCATTTTTAACTCACCTGTTTGCCAAAGCATTAGATGCTCTAGAACAAATAAGTTTGATAATTTTTTTAAGGTGGTTCAAAATTGCCTTTAATAATCATAAAAAAAGACAGATCATATTTCATCTTTTATTCATTATATTTTTCATACTTTTTAGTTTTTATGGATGCGAAGATCCACATGAAAGATACAAAATCCCATCATGGCTTAAAGGTGACAATATTAATACTCTAATAGATAAAGGAAACTGTAATCATTTTCTTGCACTTATGGATAAAGCCGATTATAGAACGGCGATTGAAAATCAACTTTTTACTTTATTTGTCCCAAACGACAGTGCTTTTGAGGTATATATGGAAACAATTGGTATTGATTCTATTGGAGACCTAACTCAAAATGAAGCTAAGGAATTATTTGGTTTGCATATTTTAATCAATCCAAGGTCTCGAACTCAATTACTTTATGAATACGCATGGGAGCAATTAGAAACTCCTGAAGGGGAATATGGCAGTTTATTCCTTCGAAAAGAAACATATTCAATTCCCAAGGAATACACTGAAATAGTATTATATGATCCTAATTATAAAGGTGATACTTTAAGTATTAGTTCCGATAATACGTATATACCTTTTTTTACAACAGAATATTTTGAAGATTATTATGGGGATCCGGAAGGATCAGACTATTTATTTATGTATCCTGGAAGCAGTTGGAGTGGGACACAATGGCATGATGCTATGGTAATTGAAGGAGAAGTAAGAACAGCCAGTGGATTTATTTATTACATCGATAGGGTTGTTGCACCTATTCCTACTATCGATAAATATCTTAAAGATCATCAGGATTCATATGGTTTATTTTATAACCTGGCACAGCGATTCGCCACCTATAGCTCAGCTGGACTAAATGAAGATTTTGAAAGAATCTACTATAAAGGTTATAATCAAATTCTTAATATTGCCGACGAAACCGGCCCTGGAAACCTTAGCAATGCACCCGAAGTCTTGTTATATTTATACACAGCATATGTGCCGTATGATGATGTACTTCAAAATTATCTGGACAATACTATTTTCCAACATTATTCAACTATTGATAGTGTTCCCGAATTATATTGGATTTATCTTTTACAATCACATTTAAGTGATAGATTAAATCTTATATCTCGAATAGACAAAGGCTTTAAAAATTTTTATGGTGATGTAATTGATATAGATATAACAAATGACATAGCCTCCGGCCAAATGTGCAATAATGGTATGATATACTTTATGAACCGGGTAATTGAACCTAATGTATTCAGTTGTGTCCCCGGTCCGATATTATACAATAAAAACTATTCTGCCTTTTTATATGCTATAAATCATGCCAATTTGCTTAATGCTCTATCTAATACAAATAATGATGTCACACTATTTGCTCCTACAAATGAAAATTTATATGAATATGGTATTATTCATAGTAAAGAGGATGATGGTTCAATTGTAATTAAAAGGAAAGGTACGGATGGTATTTTTAGAAACCTTGATGATGAAGATATATATAGTTTCGTGCAAGATCATTATTGCTATGGTAAAATTGATGATTTAAGTGGTGAAGGTTTTATTAAAATGGCATCCAATAATTATATTTATTATAATAATAACTCAATTTATGGAGGTGGCAATTTTTTATATGGAGATAAAAATAATATCGTTGAGAAAATCGTAAACGAAAAAAACGGTATTCTATATAACATTGATAATGTGCTTAAAAAACCAAATAATATTGCTCAATTACTATTAGATGATACCGATTATTCAAATTTTACAGATTTATTATTAGAGGCTGAATTAATTGATAGCCTACAAGATAAATATGAAGAAAATGTACAAACTCCAAGAGTTAAATTTATTTCTGAATCAGATCAATGGACAGTATTCGCTCCAACTAATCAAGCAATTTCTGATGCTGAAGCAGCAGGAATAATACCTTCGGATCAAGATTCATTAATAGACTTTCTACAATACCATTTTATAAGAGATTATTGTGTGTTTGATGATGGTTCAATCTCTGGAACATTACCTACACAGCGATATACAATTGAAGGCGAAAATATTATTTATTCTAATTTGATAATTACTAATAATTTAAATAACCTTCAAGTACAGGATAATTCAGGTCAAGTAATTTCGGTATCACATGCAAATGCGAATACATTGGCCGAATACGCTGTGATACATAAAATAACCAATTGCTTAAAATACGAGTAGTAATATTTTATATATTTTTATATTTAAACTATATATTTTAACACAATTTGCTTAATATGAAAGACAAAAACCTTCAAATTTATATTATCGGAATAATGATGCTTGTTACGTTCAGTACAAATGCACAAGATTTTTTTGTAAATGGCTACATCTCAGATATAGATGATAACCAACCATTAGTAGGAGTGAATGTTGTTGAAGTTGACAAAAATGGCAGATACTTGCATGGAACAACCACAGATTATAACGGTAATTATATTATAAAGATAAGTTCTGGCGATGCACAAATTCAATTTTCCATAATTGGATACGAAAAACAATTGTTAGATATAAATAATCGTACACGGATTGATGTGAGGCTAAAATCAAAAGCTACAATGATGGATGAAATTACGATTGTTGGTAAAAAGGTGGGAAATGATGGAGTAATTCCTATTCGCGATAGAGCGATTGCTGTTTCCCGAATTGAACTTAAAGATTTACAATCATTTATGACCACCTCAGTAGAAGAAATGTTGCAGGGTCGACTTGGTAATGTTGATATTACAGCCGTTTCGGGAGACCCGGGGGCCGGATTAAATATTCGAATTAGAGGAACAGCAACTCTTAATGCCCGCAATAGCCCTTTAATAGTAATTAATGGCATTCCATATGACACACAAATGGATGATTTTGACTTTGCCAGCGCTGATATTGAAAAATTCGGTAACCTTATTGATGTATCACCCGAAGATATCGAATCTATTGAAGTATTGAAAGATGCCGGTTCAACTGCTATCTGGGGTTCCAGGGCATCGAATGGAGTTTTAATGATTAAAACTAAAAGAGGAACAAAATCTGAACCTGTTTTTGAGTATACAATAAAATTAACTAGTGCACATGAACCCGATCCGATTCCTATGCTCGACGGTGGCGGTTATGCTAAATTAATTGCAGAATCTCATTATAATTTAGAATCCAGAAACGAGTTTTTTCAATCAAATCCTAGAGCAATAGAAATCGCATTTGACAAAAATTGGGAAGAATATTATAACTATGCCCAAAATACTAATTGGATTGAAGAAATTACAAGAGACGCACTTAGTCATCAACATAATTTCTCGGTTAGAGGTGGAGGTGAGAAATCAAGATATAACCTATCTCTTGGCTATCAAGATGAAAATGGTACAACAATTAACACGAGTTTGGAAAAACTAAACATAAGAACATCATTTGATTATGATCTGTCTTCAAAACTCAAGTTTAATAGTGATGTGTTATTCACTCGTTATGATCAGGATGCTAATTACGATTATGAAGATGATTTTTACAAATGGGAAAAATCGTTGCGAACTATGGCATACCGAAAAATGCCTAACCTATCAGTATATGTTAGAGATACAAACAATGTTGTATATGATGAGTTTTTTACACCAAGTGTTACTCTACAAGGGAATGCAGACCAAATGGTCAATCCTGTCGCATTTGCTACATTAGCTAAGCACAAAAGAATAAAGGATAATTTAAGTGCAGGTTTCAGTGTTGAATATAATATAATCCCTCAATTAACAATAAAATCATCTGTTACTCTAGATATTTTTGATAATAAAATCGAAAAATTCTTACCATATAAAGCTGTTGGATATAGATATTCTGATGATATTACAAATAAAGCAACAGACGAGTATAAAAAGAAGACTTCTATTTTTAATTTCACAAGAATAATTTACAAGCCCATTTTGGCTGAAAATCATGATGTTACTTTTCTGGGGCAATTTGACGCAGAAGCTACATTAAATCGTGGATTTCATATAACCACCAGTCGGTCTGCCTCACCCTTTGAACAAACAACTATAAATAAATCCATTACTAAAATGGAAGCATTATTCTCGGAATACCATTCACTGGGTTATTATTTAAATGTACATTACAAGTTTAAAGATAAATGGATCTTATCGCTTGGATCTAAATTTGAAGGAAGTTCGAAATATAGCCGTGAAGCCAGGTGGAATTTTTTCCCTTCAACATCTATTGGATGGCGTGTATCTGAAGAATGGCCATTAAAAAATGTGAATTTTATTAATAACCTATTATTAAGAGGAAGCTGGGGAAAATCAGGTAATAATCCTGAAGATAATTACCTCTATTTTAGTACATATAGTGCCGGAACAAAACGTGCATACTTAAGTATGTCTGGAGTTGAACCTAATGGTATTGAATTAACTGCGTTAAGGCCTGAAATAATTGAACAGATAAATCTTGGTTTTTCTTTTTCAGCATATAAAAACCGCATAATTATAGAATTTGATGTATACGATAAAACCACACATGATTTGTATCTTAAAGATTCAAAAATACCCAGTCATTCTGGCTTCTCAACCCTGCATCGCAATGAAGGAGAATTAAAAAATAAAGGAATTGAATTCTCGATTGATTACTTAGTAATTGACAGAAATGATTTTATTTTAAGTGCTAACTTCAATATTGCGCACAATCAAAACATTGTAATAAGTTGGCCTAAGAACTATAGTCAGGTTTATGGAAATATGCTGGAAAATGGAAATTGGAGACAAGTAATTGTTCCTGGCTATGCCATGGGAGGATTTTTCGGATATAATTATTATGGCGCATACCCTACAACTGAAAGCACTTATGTTAGAGATGAAAACGGCGATTATATTTATGCTGTTGGAGAAACAACACCAATGAGAATGATTCATGGAGGTTCGAGTGCTTATATATATAAAGCCGGAGATGCTCATTACCAGGATGTGAACTATGATGGTAAAATTGATGAACTTGATGTTATTTATTTGGGTGATACAAATCCAGAATTGACAGGAGGATTTGGCCCCCGTATTCAAATTAAAAATATTGTTTTTAATATGTTCTTTTATTTCAGACTTGGTCAGGAAATTATAAACCAAACTCGAATTGATACTGAAAAAATGTATGATTTTGACAACCAAAGTACTGCTACCTATCAAAGATGGAGAACTGAAGGTGATACAACAGATATTCCTAGGGCATTATACAATGAAGGCTTTAATTGGCTTGGTTCCAGCCGTTTTGTAGAGGATGGTTCATTTATACGTCTAAAAACAATCTCAATAAGTTATAATATGCCAAAAAAACTGATTGAGAAACTAAAACTTTCCGATATGAAAATTTATCTTACTGGATATAATTTACACACCTGGACAAATTATTCCGGACAAGATCCGGAAGTTGGACTTCCTGCAAGACCTGATGAATTACCAAAGGATTATAGTCGAACTCCGCCAAGTATTAGATATACTCTTGGTTTAAATATAATGTTTTAATCATGTTTGAATTTATAAAAATGAATATTATGAATATAAGAAATAAATACAAGATGAAATATATTATCATTATTGCGCTTGTGTCAACACTTGGCTGTAATGATTGGCTTGATATTGAACCAGAAAATGATTTGATAAAACAGGAATTCTGGAACACAAAAGAAGATGTTGAATCTTGTATGGCAGCAGCTTATAGTGCTTTTCGCGGCACTGTGATGAAATCACTTATTTTTGGTGAATTACGTGCTGATATGATATCAATTGTTCCACGAGCTGAACTTAGTGACTACGGCCGCATTGCTTCTAATGATATCACTTCTACAAACTGGGTGGTTAGTTGGAGTGAATTTTATAAAGCTATTAATATGGCAAATACAGTAATGTTTTACGCACCCATTGTTCAGGAAAAAGACAATACATTTTCTGATAATTTAAAAAATACTATTGATTCAGAAATGATTTTTCTCAGATCATTAAGCTATTTTTATCTTATTAGATTATGGAAAGATGTTCCTCTTGTTCTTAATCCATCTGTTTCCGATACAGTAGATATTTATATTAAGAAAAGTCCTGAACATGTGGTGATAAATCAAATAATAAATGATTTAAAAAGAGTTAGCGGATTGGCTCATACTTCAAAATTTAAGTATCAACCAGAATTCTACAAAGGACGTGCAAATAAATATTCTATCCAGGCTTTATTAGCTGACATACTTTTATGGAGCGAAAGATACGATGAAGCTATTTTATATTGTGACTCCATAATAAATACAGGATTATTCGATCTGGAGTCAAACAGCGACTGGTTTGATTTATATTATCCTGGAAATTCAATGAAAGAGAGTATTTTTGAAATTCAATTTGATGATAATCTGGAAAGCCAGGAAAATCCAATTTACACAACACTTCTCGGCTCAATGCGAACCACCACCAAATTAGATGCACTTTATGAAAGTACTGATATTCGTTCCTGTGGGAATCGTGGACCAATTCACAAATATGATGGTTTAAATGCAACTTCAACATCGAGAAGTAATAACCAGCGAGATGCTAATTTTATATATTATCGATATCCCGACATACTACTAATAAAAGCTGAAGCTTTAGCAGAAACCGGAAACTTGGAAGCTGCGAATTATTTAGTTAGAGAAATAGCTGAAAGAGCAGGTCAGTCTCATATTACTGAATTGACATACGATGGATTTATAACTGCATTAATGAATGAACGTGCCCGTGAATTTGCGGTTGAAGGAAAAAGATGGTTTGATTTATTAAGATGGGCAAAAAAAGACAATTTTGCCAATAAAAAAATTATTATGGATATAATTCTTTCTAGCGCTACTAATGCACAGGTACGTGCCATATTAAAATCAAAGGTAACAGATACAATGAGTTATTATTTACCAATTCATGAAGATGATATATTATATAATAAACAACTTGAACAAAATCCTTATTATGATAGGTAAAAAAGCAATTATTAAATTTTAATACATAACAGAGTAAAATATTATATTATGAACATACAACCAGAAAAGAAAAGAAAAATAAAAAAATATGTACTTTCTTTCATCATACCCTGTTTATTTCTCTTACTTATAGCTTGCGAAGATAAAATAGATGAATGGGAACCGAAATCAGAAAATCAGGTAATTACAGAATATGTAGCAAGTAATCCTGACCAATTTTCAGAATTTTACGGAATATTAGAAACAACAGGTATCAAAAATCTATTACGTGTTCGGGGCCCCTTTACTTTGCTTTTGCCCACTAATTCAGCCATGGAAGAATTTTACACTGCTAAAAAAGTTAGTTCGTATTCTGAATTAGATTCTAATTACTTAAAAAATTTAGTTTATAACCACCTATTTTCTGTTGAGATTTCAAGTGGGAGTATCGGATTTGGAGCTCTGCCCGAAAAAAATGCTTTGGGAGATTTTATTACTTCAGAATTCTCTGGTGCCGATATTATTCTTAATAAAAAAGCCAAAATTATAAAAAGAGATATTTTAACTTCAAATGGTTATGTGCATCATATTGATAAAGTAATTGAATTGGTTACAGACAATGTTTTTGATATACTTGCTTCTACACCGGGATACTCGATCTTTTTACAAGGATTGGAACAAACAAAAATAAATGATACACTAACTACAATTACATTCCCCTATGGCGATCTGTTAGTACGTGCATATTTTACCATTCTGGCTGTTCCCGACACTTTATTTAATCGATATGGAATTAATAATATTACTGACCTTATTAATACTTACTCAACAGGTGATGATATAACGAATCCAAATAACGGTTTCTATCAATATATGGAATACCACTGCTTATCAGAAACATACTATTTATCAGACTTTGAAGGCATAAAGGTATATCCCGTATTTTCCTTCAGAAGTTATATTAATATTGATGTAAGAACAGAATATAAAATTAATGAAGACTCAACAGGGGCCTATACTAGTTTTTATTTAGAATTATCAAATATACCTGCTAAAAACGGTGCAATTCATACTGTAAATACACTTCTTCCGCGAATAGAAGCTAAACCTGCTCCGGTGATTTTTGAAACTACCGACTTTTTTGACCTCAAACGGCTGCCTTGCTATGGACAATATTATGAAAGATTTTACGATGGAGAAAACACTTTTGAAGGTATTAAATGGAACGCTGATTATTTAATGTATTATTTTAAAGAAGGACAAAATATTCAAAACGATGATGCCCTTGCTACAATGGGTCATTTTTGGATCGAGTTAACTACTCCAAAAATTATGAAAGGGAAATATCGTATGTCTTCATTCTGGTTCGGCGGTGGAACAGAAACATCATCTTTTGCTTGGTATCTTGATGGAGTTTCATTAGATGCTATTACACTTTTTTCTGATGGAGTATGGGGTGGTTCACCTGTTGAAATCGCAGATGTTGAATTTACTGATACTAAAGAACATACTATAAAGATTGTAACCATAGTGCCTGGTGCAATTTGGTGGGATAGGTTGGAATTTACCCCCATTGAATAGATATAGAACTTGAAAAACATTTTATTAAAATGTAAATAATTACTCAAAAAAAAAATCTTTAAATTGAAATGAAATGACAAAAACTTATATACAAATACGATCTTTCCTATTCTTAATATCTCTTCTCTTTCTTGGAATTTCAATAATCGATGGCCAAGAATTAAATGACACACTTCACGGTATAGTTCTTGAATCAGGTTCAGGTATCCCTCTGAAACAATCAATTGTTTCAATAATCTCAACCGGAGAATACACTATTACAGATGAAAATGGTGTTTTTTCAATTTTATTACCTCGTAAAAATGAAAGAATTAAGATAAATCTTCCAGGATATCATACTAGTTCATTTATAGCAAACGATCAAAAAGAAACTGTTATTTATCTTACAAAACATATATATATATCAGATGATGCAACTTATTCAAATCCTATTGAAGAATATGTATTAAAAAATACAAATAGCGCTGTATCACTTTTACTAAAAAAAGAGTTTGACAAGACTTGTGCAACTACATTTGATCAAGCTATGAATAGTAAGGTAGCAGGTATGAGAGTAATTGAACATTCTGGTATGCCCGGGCATAGTACATGGATAAATATTCGTGGAATATCGTCTGTTTATTCAAAAAATGAACCTGTTGTTTTCATAGATGGAATGATTCATGAAACAAGATATCCAATCAATTCCCTTATTGATGGATACATGTTGAATCCAATGGAATTAATTGATATAGATGACATTGTTAATGTAACAGTAATAAAAACTGGTGAATCTCATCTTGGATCTGCTGGTTCAAATGGAATTATTTATGTTAACACAGAACAAAGTAAAGAAACTAGCAGTGCTATTAACTTTAAAATATCAGGAGGCCTAGCATTAACACCATCAAAACTCGATGTAATGGATGCTGGACAATATAAAAACTACTTTACCAACATGCTTTCAAGCCAAGGATATTCTTCTAGTGAGATTAATACTATGTACCCATGGTTAAATGGAGATCCAGAATCATCGGTTGAATATTATAGATATAATAACAATACCGATTGGCAAAAGGAAAATTTTAAAATGTCTTCTTACCAAAAATATCATTTTTATTTAAAAGGGGGAGATGATATTGCTACTTATAATATTTCAACAGGATATCTAAGACAAGGAGGATCTTATAATAACTGGCGATATTCAAGATACAATTTGAGGGGAAATGGAAAAATAAATATTACGAATAGATTTTCAGTTATTCCAAATACTAAACTGTCTTTATCTGACACGTATTTATCCAATATGGGTCCAAATACCAGTATTAATCCGGTTCTAGCGGGACTTTTAAATCCACCCCTTGCAGGTCCACATGAACGAACCAGGTATGGTACAGAGCTAACTCATTTCGACGATGTTGGCGTATTCAATACTAGTAATCCAACAGCAATTATTGAAAATTCATTGGGAACTTGTCGAAATGTTCATTTAATAAGTTCTGTAAAGGCTATTTTTAATATTAATTCTAAACTTGCTATTTCAAATCTTATTGGAATTAATTTTAACAATGATCGTGAAAGTATATTTATACCTGATATAGGAGTTGCACATACTGGTCTTGTAAGAAACAGCCCACGTGATATGGTTACTGAATTCAGGTCAACACAAAATTTTACAACTATAACTTATAAAAATATTTACAACAATGTTCATTTAGTAAATATAAATGCCGGACTCAGATATATGAGTAATACTTATAAAAATAACCTTGCAATTGATTATAATACACCAACAGATGATTTTAGAAGTCTCGGAAAAGGTTCGGGTTTCGAATATTTAAGAGTATCAGATGGAGAGGTTAATGGATTAAAGTGGTTATCCTATTTTGGTCAGATAAATTATAATTTTCTTGATAAATACTATTTAAGCAGTTCTGTTTCTTTTGATGGTTGTTCCGCATTAAATGAAAATAACAGGTACAATATATACCCTTCTCTTTATGCTGCATGGCGTATAACGGAAAATCAACAATGGTTAGATGATCTAAAAATGAGGGCCTCATGGGATCTTTCGGGTAATATGTTCTCTAGTATCTATGATTTTTCAAAATTATTTTATACTGGACGGCGTTATAATAATGTTGGTGTAATTATTCGGGATTATAATCCAAACTATGACCTGAAAATGGAAAAGAAATCAACAATAAATATTGGATTTGATTTATCAATGAAGAAAAAAGCAATTAATTTACAAGCCGATTATTATTTATCCAATGTAAATAATCTTATTATTAATCAACAACTCCCTTATAATTATGGATTTACAAATTATTACGACAATGGGGGTAAAATGTATAATAGTGGGATAGAATTGTCTTTCAATTCAAGGAAACATCATAATAATATGACAATTATAATTGATGCAACCATAGCTACACAATTAAATAGGGTTAGTAAATTAAATTTTATTGATAGCGAAACATCATTTTTAATCACTAATGTTTATGGTGCTGAATATATTACATCTGAAAAGAATCCAATAAATGCATTTTACGGTTATAAAACTAACGGTATATATCAAAGTAATGCTGAAGCAAATGGTATAATTGGCCCTAATGGTTGGGAAATGGGGGCCGGAGATGTAATATTTGAAGATGTTGATGGAAATAATATAATTAATGATAACGATAAACAAATAATTGGTAATCCTAATCCTGCCTTTTTCGGTGGATTTTCAGCTTCCGTTTCATATAAAACCTATGAGTTTGAAGCTATATTTAATTATTCTGTTGGTAATGATATATATAATTATGTTCGATATCAAATGACAGCTATGCAAAACTATGCAAATCAAAGCCCGGATGTATTAGACAGTTGGAAATCGAATAATACAAATGCAAGTTTACCAAAAGCCACATATGGTGATCCTGTAGGCAATAATGTGTTTTCAGATCGCTGGATTGAAGACGGTTCATATCTAAGATTGAAAGAACTTAAGATAAGTAAAGAATTAGAAAAATTTCAAAAATCAGGAAAAGAAATAATTATATATTTATCTGCATCAAATATTTTTACCTTAACTAAATATTCAGGGTATGATCCTGAAACAATGTATTTAAACCACCCATTCTTTCTTGGTTTGGATTATGGAAAAATTCCACATGTAAGAAATATTATTATTGGTGTTAATTTAGGATTATAAAAATTTATTATCATATGAAAAAAGTTAGAAACATATTTTTACAAGTATTTATATTTACAGGTTTTATCTTAATTACTAATTCCTGCTCTGATGAGTTTTTTGATACTCCAACAGGTAATCGTATCAAACCATCGCAACATTACGCATACTTTATAGATGCAGAACTATCTTATATGGGTTGTTTTGTATATCTACAAGATCTTGTCGATAACATAGTTTTAGTTGACGGATTACGTTCAGACCTTATGGATGTAACTGAAAATGCTGACAGGGATATGATAGACATCAACAATCATATATTATCCCCGACAAATCCCTATTTGGATCCATCAGTTTTTTATAAAGTGATTATTAATGTCAATGAGGTTGTACCAAATCTCCCAGGTATTCTTGAAAAGGACAGGGACTTTGACTCAACAATGCTTTATGCTTATACAGGTGCCCTTATAACACTTCGATCATGGTGCTATTTTATGTTGGCAAAGTTAAACGGTGAAGTTGGATTTGTTGAAGGTAACCTTATTACTATTGATCCTTCAAAACCTCCCAAGTACTTGGATAAAAATACCATTATCGATACACTCATCGAACAATTGTTGCCCTATTATAATGAAGATGACATATTTAGATTTCCTATTGATCATTTAGCTCTCCTTGGTGAATTATATCTTGAGAAAAATGATTATTCCAATGCTGTTTTTTATTTAAAGAAATGCATTGACGGACAAGGATCTAATGGGTATATGGTTGACGCAGGTTATAAAGATAAAAATTGGGAAATCATATTTATAAATTCTACCCAACAAGGTGAAACCGTAATTTCTGCAGTACCCTATTCAGCTTT
>JAFGQQ010000171.1 GCA_016935595.1 Bacteroidales bacterium | reverse complement strand
TATTACAAGTATAAAAAATTTTATCATTTTTGTTCGTAAATTTACGAAATACGAACAACTAAATTAAAAATATATAATAATGGAAATAAAAGTTTTAGGAACAGGTTGCCCAAAGTGTAAGGCGCTTGAAAAAATATTAATTAATTCATTGGCTGAATTGGATATTGCAGCTGATGTTTCGAAGGTTGAAGACATTATGAAGATTATGGAGTATGGTGTGATGCACACACCTGCTTTGGTAATTAACGGAGAAGTGGTTTTTAGCGGACGTGTACCAACTATAAATGAAATAAAAGATATATTAACCCAAAATCAATAAAACTATGAAATCAATAAAGCTTTTATTTGTAGCATTTATGGCATTAAGCGTGAATATTGCGTGCTCTGCTCAAACCAATAGTAATAATGAAAGTAATGCCCAGGTTTTAAATGAAAATAATGTACAAGTTTTTTATTTTCATTTTACCCGCAGATGTATGACTTGCCAAGCTGTTGAAGATGTTTCAAAAAAGGCTGTTACCGAATTATACGGTGATAAAGTAAGTTTTGCAGGATATAATCTTGATGAAGAAAACGGTAAAGCTAAAGGTGACGAACTTGGAGTATCCGGGCAAACCTTGTTAATTGTAGCTGGTGATACCAAAATAAATATTACCAATGAAGGATTTATGAATGCCCGTAGTAATCCCGAAAAACTGAAAGCAATTATTAAAGAAAAAATTGACCCATTGCTTTAATTATGGAGGAATTTTTAAACAATTTAATGAGCAACAGCTCTTTACCTTTTGTTTCGGCTTTTGTGCTGGGGCTAATGACTGCCATTAGTCCCTGCCCGCTTGCCACCAACATTACGGCAATTGGGTTTATCGGTAAAGATGTTGAGCATCAGAAAAAAGTATTTATCAATGGTTTGGTATATACTTTAGGCAGGGCATTGTCCTATACCATACTTGCTGTCATTATTTTTATTGGTGCTGACCAGTTCAAATTATCAGGCTGGTTTCAGCAGTATGGCGAAAAAATAATTGGACCGTTACTAATTGTAATAGGACTATTAATGCTGGATGTACTAAAAATAAAATTTCCGGGCATGAGTGCGCTAACCAAACGTTTTCAGGAAAACGGAACAAACAGTCACTGGGAAGTATTATTATTAGGTGTTTTATTTGCCCTTGCTTTCTGCCCATACAGCGGTGTATTGTATTTTGGTATGTTAATACCTATGACAATCAGCAGTGCATCTGGTTTATACCTTCCTGTCGTATTTGCCATTGCTATCGGCATACCTGTAATTATTTTTGCATGGCTATTAGCTTACACAGTATCAGGCGTAGGTAAACTATACCACCGGCTAAAAACTTTTGAAATATGGTTCCGCAGGGTCATATTTATAGTATTTATAGGAGTGGGTATTTACTATGTTATTATTATTTATTTCTAAAAAAATTTATATCAATTGTTCGTTTAATTGCGAACGATATTGTGTCACAGAATTACCAAATTGAATAAAAAATGGAATGGAAAAAAGAAATTAAAGTTTTGTTTTGGATGATAGCATTTTTTGTGTTTGCATATTTTATGCCACTTGAAGGAGTTCGGTTTAAAGAAGCCATCATGGCAACTTTCGATTTAACGAAATGGTATGCACAGGAGCATGTAATACTATGTTTATTGCCTGCCTTTTTTATTGCCGGGGTTATATCCGTATTTGTAAGCCAGGGTGCTGTAATGAAATATTTTGGGGCAAAAGCTAAAAAATGGGTGGCCTATACTATTGCATCCGTATCAGGAACAATCCTTGCTGTATGCAGTTGCACCATCTTACCTCTATTCTCAAGTATTCATAAGCGGGGTGCAGGTCTGGGGCCGGCGATAGCCTTTTTATATTCGGGCCCGGCTATCAATATATTGGCCATAATCTTTACAGCACGTATTTTGGGTTTTGAGATGGGCGTTGCCAGAATTATTGGAGCTGTTGTTTTTGCTATTGTCATTGGTTCAGCCATGTCTTTGATATATCGAAAAGAGGAAATGGCAAAAAAAGAGGAACAAATTAATTTTCCCGATATTCCTGAAAAAAGACCCATGTGGCAAACTGCACTGCATTTTTTCACCCTTGTGCTTATCCTTGTGTTTGCCAACTGGGGTAAACCCGGTAACGATATTACAAGCGGGGGCTGGTACTGGCTATGGGTGAATAAATGGTATATCACTTCTGCCTTTGCTGTTGTTTTGGTTTTCTCGTTAATATATATCCTTAAATTAAAATGGCAGCATGTGTTGCTGGCTGCTATTGCAACTGCGTTTTCGGCTTTTGTCAGTTCATCACCTTTAATCCCGATGGTAGTTGGAATTGGAGCAATTGCAGTCATCACACTTATTGATAAACGTGAACCGGAGAACATGGAATGGACACTCTCTACCTGGGATTTTGCCAAACAGATTATGCCATTACTGGCTATAGGAGTGGTTATTGCAGGTTTTCTTCTTGGATCAACACACGATAATACTGCAATGGCCGGTGTAATTCCCAATGCATGGATTGCCAGGCTGGTTGGAGGTAACTCTGTATTTTCTAATTTTTTTGCCTCCATTGTCGGAGCATTCATGTATTTCGCCACACTAACCGAAGTACCTATTTTACAAGGATTAATGGCAGCAGGTATGGGCAAAGGCCCGGCCCTCGCATTGTTACTTGCAGGGCCGTCTTTATCTTTACCTAATATGCTTGTAATTCGTGGTGTACTTGGTACTCAAAAAACTATGGTTTATGTTTTATTGGTCGTTATTATGGCTACAATTTCAGGTCTTATTTATGGAATTTTATAGTCTAATTTTTAAATTAAATAATCATGGAAAATAATCAAAAACCAACATGCGGATGTGGAGTAGAGGGTTATATCGTGCTGGCCTGCTCCGGGGCATCCGATTTAGGCTATATTTCTGACCAGGTTGCCCGTAAATTGTCCAGAAACAAGGTACGTAAAATGAATTGTCTTACCGTGGCAGCTACTGGAACGGAAGAAAAAATAGAAGAGTTCAAGAAAAGTAATATACTTGTAATTGATGGTTGTTCCGAGGACTGCGGAAAGAAAATCATGGCAATGCGGGGAATAACCGATTACAGTTATCTCCGCCTGACTGACATGGGTTATGAGAAAGGAAAAACTCCTATATCACAGGATACTATTAAAGACATATATAATAAAGCTGAAATTATTTATTAATTCGTTTGACTTAAGATTTTAATTTATGCAAAGAGCTATCATTATACCAGCAAAATGTAAAAAATATTCACCCTATCAAATTGAATTATATTGTGAATTAAAAGCAATAATCAGGGAATCTAATCATGATATACCCTGGATTGACTTTTATCGTTTTAGAGAATGTTTAATATCAAGACAATTTTTAATTACATATTGTTAAAATTTTATTACTTTTGTTGTCCGGCAATGAGGTCTGCCATTAACCGCCTGAAATATTACGGCTGATGACTTCTACCATAAAATGATTTTAAAATTTGAATTTATTATGGTAAAGTCAATTTTCATTGCAGGTGTTGGCGGATTCATTGGAACGGCTCTACGGTTTCTCGTTTCAAGGTACATTCAGTTTTCTTATATTTCCGTATTTCCCTGGGGGACCTTTATTGTCAATATTATTGGTAGTTTTTTAATCGGAATTTTTTTCGGAATTTCCGAAAAAGGAAATTTTATGTCGCCCCATTGGCGTATATTTTTAACGGTTGGCCTTTGTGGTGGTTTTACTACTTTTTCGACCCTCTCTAATGATGCTTTTATGCTTTTACAAGGCAAAGAATTTTTGCGTTTTGCTTCATATTCCGGATTGAGTTTCTTTTTAGGCCTTTTAGCTGTTTATTTCGGCAGGTTAATCATTAAAATCATATAACATGGAAAATAATTCCACAGCTTTGATATTGCGTATATTCCTCAGCTCAACCGATAAATACAAAGACAGGCTGGTTTACGAGCATATTGTTTTTAAAGCCAAAAATTATGGTCTTGCGGGGGTAACTGTCCTGAAAGGAATTTTGGGATATGGGGCCAGTTCGGTTATCCATTCATATAAGTTTTGGGAAGTTACCGAAAAGCTCCCAACAATAATCGAAATAATTGACAATGAAGAAAAAGTGATTTCCTTTTATGAAACAATTAAACCCGTTTTAGAAGCAATGCGGTATGGTTGCTTAGTGACTACAGAAAAAATCAATATCATGATATATAAATCAGGTAACAAACATATTTAAAAAATATTAGTATGAAAATTAAAAAAATCGAAGCAATCGAAATTCTCGATTCAAGGGGTAATCCCACAATTGAAGCCAATTTAATATTGGAAGATGGCACAACAGCCCGTGCAATGGTTCCCAGTGGGGCATCCACAGGCGAACGTGAGGCTTGCGAGCTTCGCGATGGTGACAAAAAACGCTATGGTGGTAAAGGGGTACTTAAAGCTGTAGAAAATGTCAACAAAATTATTGCAAAAGAACTAGAGGGTAAATCTTTCGTCAGCCAGCGTGAATTGGACTATTTTATGATTAGGTTGGACGATACGCCTAATAAAACCAAACTTGGTGCAAATGCTATCCTGTCTGTATCCATGGCTTATGTACGGGCAATGGCGCAGAGTGCGGACATACCTTTGTACCAATACCTGGGAGGCAGCAATGCCCATGTATTGCCAGTGCCTTGTTTGAATATTATCAATGGAGGGAAACATGCCGATAATAATGTCGATTTCCAGGAGTTTATGATTGCCCCTCATGGTGCAAC
This sequence comes from Bacteroidales bacterium, assembly GCA_016935595.1. The sequence continues at coordinate 14,333 of JAFGQQ010000171.1, read as the reverse complement.
TTCATTTACCGAAGCTATACGCATGGGCATTGAAGTTTTTTATACATTGAAAGAAGTATTAAAAGCCAAAGGTTATAGCACAGGTGTTGGCGATGAAGGTGGTTTTGCCCCCGACCTTAAATCGAACGATGAAGCGGTTGAAGTAATTCTCGAAGCCATTACCAAAGCTGGATATAAACCAGGCGATGAAGTAAGTATATGCCTTGACCCGGCAGCCAGCGAACTTTGGGAAGATGGTAGATACAAGATGTTTAAAAGTACGGGCAAATTCCTCACAAGCGATGAACTTATAAAACTATGGGAAAACTGGGCAAATCAATATCCTATCGTATTACTCGAAGACGGCTTGGCTGAAAATGACTGGAAAGGCTGGAAGAACCTTACTGATAAACTTGGTAAGAAAATTGAGATAGTCGGGGACGACCTGTTTTGCACAAACAAGGCTATATTAACCGAAGGCATTCAAAAAGGCGTTGCTAATGCTATACTTATTAAATTGAACCAAATAGGAACTGTAACCGAAACGCTCGAAACCATTGAGTTGGCCTATAAGAATTCTTACAATTGTTTTATATCGCACCGAAGTGGTGAAACCATTGATAGTTTTATTGCTGACTTAACAGTAGCTGTCAATGCCGGACATTTGAAAACCGGAAGCGGATGCCGTGGTGAACGTATCGAGAAGTTTAACCAGCTTATGCGAATTGAACATGAGCTTGGAAAAAGTTCGAGATTTGCAGGAATAAATGCATTTAAAACCAGGCAATAAAGAAAAATTTTTTCCTGTATATATCACGCTGGAAAAGAAAGAAAATAACTTTGAAAAGTACAGAAGAAATATTAAATGATATCAAGACTGTTGGTGAATCCGGAAAACTAATTGTTAATGGAGAAATTGAGGAACAGTTAGGCGAACTGAAAATAAAAATTGAAGAGAACAAGTTTTACATTGTTGTAGCCGGACTGTTTAAAAGAGGTAAATCATCTGTTATAAATGTGTTGATTAACAAACCCATTGCACCTGTTGCCGTAACGCCGCTCACCTCCACCATCACATTTTTTGAGAACAGGGGAAAAGATTATGTTGAAGTGGTTTTTGAAAACGGTAAAACTGATGAAATTTCTGCTGAAGAAATAAGAAATTACGTAGACGAGGAAAAAAACCCGAAAAATGTCAAGAAAGTTTCGTTAATTAAAGTTTCGGTAAGTAATAGCGAATTGCTTAAAAAATGCTGCCTTGTGGATACTCCCGGGTTGGGTTCAGTGTTCGACCATAACTCGAAAATCACATACAATTATATCCCAAAAATAGATGCAGCACTTTTTATTCTGGGCGCTGATGTGCCTATTGCCAAAGCCGATGCTGATTTTTTAAAAAAAATATATTCCTTGGTACCCAGAATTATTTACATGCTGAACAAAACCGATTTGCTCGAAGAACAGGATTTACAGAAAATAATCGGGTTCAATAAAAGAATAATCGCTGAAATTACCAGCGAAGATGAAGATAAAATCATTATAGTACCGGTTTCATGCAAACTGGAAAATCAAAAACCGGGCAGCGGTAATTTCGATAAATTGTTGAATATTTTGCATGAAGTTATCGACCACGAGAAAGCAAATATTGTGCTTGAAAATAGCTATAAACAACTAAAGGCTATTGCCGGGGGAATACGGCGGTTGCTCATAGTTCAGGCCGAAACCCTGCAAATGCCGGTAAAGGAAATCGAGGAAAAACAGGTGCAGCTCCACCGGTCGGTAGCCGTAATGAACGATACAGACGATGAATTTGACATTCTGATAAAAGGCCAATTAAACCGTATTCTCGAAAATCAGTTTGTAGTTATTGATCAAAAAGTGAAACAGGAATCCCTGAAAGTCAAAATGGAAGTTAACGAAGCTTGTAATTTGGGTTTAATTAATGAAAAAGAAGCGAAAGCTCTGGCAAATAGAATAACCGGCGAAATGCTGGCTTTTCTGGAAATTGTTAAAAATGAATCGGAAAAAAACATACGGGAAGAGTTTTACCAGTTGTTGGAGAAATACCAGAATCGGCCGCAGTCATACCTAAATGAGTTTTCCAAACTTTTGTCTGATATGTTCGGGGTCGATTTTGAAATCATTACCAGCCCGTTCAATCTCAATGCCTATTCTTCATTCTACTTTTTAAAACACATTCAGGGGTATACACAGGAAATAAAATCGGGATTTTTTTACAAAATAATGCCTAAATGTGCAAAAATAAATAAGTTCAAACGCATTATCACTGATAATACAGATGCATTATTGGAAGTCAACAGCAACCGTATGAAGAGTGATATTTCCTATCAGATAAACGAATCATTTCGTAAATTCACCTCAAATGCCCGCGAACAGATGGATAAATTGTTTGAGAAAATAGACAAAATGCTTACCGAAGCGAAAAACAATAAAGAAAAAGCCAAAAAGAAGATAGCCGACCGGTATGCAATGTTAAAGAAAAATATCCAGGTTTTGGAAAAAATTTGATACAGAAATGTTTAGTATATTTTTATCCTTAATTGTTTTTATTTTTGTATTAAAAACTAAATTATGCAATTGAAAACAGATTTTTTAATAATTGGATCGGGTTTAGCCGGGCTTACAATTGCCATTAAAGCTGCTGAATTCGGCAAAGTAACAATCGTGACCAAAGCAGGTATTAATGACAACAATACCATTTATGCACAAGGAGGAATTGCCGCAGTTATTAATCCGAAAGACGATTTTGAGAAGCATGTTCAGGACACACTTGTTGCCGGTGCAGGTTTTTGCGATGAAGATATAGTCCGCAAAGTAATTGCCCATGCACCGGAAATGATTAACGAGTTGATTAGCTGGGGAGCAAACTTCGATGTTAACGAACATGGAAGTTATGATTTGGCTAAAGAAGGAGGACATTCAGAGAACCGGATTTTGCATCATAAGGACAACACGGGATTTGAAATCCAACGGGCGTTGTCAGAAAAAATAAAAAACAGCAAAAATATTACAGTACTAGAAAACCATTTTGCTATTGACCTTATTACCCAGCACCATATGGGAAAAATAGTGAAACGTCATCATACCGATACGGAATGTTATGGCGCCTATGTGTTGAACATTGCAAATGGTGAAATTATTACCATGTTATCAAAATTTTCATTTCTGGCAACAGGCGGTGCAGGTAACCTTTACAGCAACACAACCAATCCGGTTACAGCAACGGGCGATGGCATTGCCATGATGTACAGGGCTAAGGGGATTGTGGATAACATGGAGTTCGTACAGTTCCATCCTACTGCGTTGTACAATCCGTCAGAAAAACCCTCCTTTTTGATAACTGAGGCCATACGTGGCTTTGGCGGGATATTAAAAACCATTGACGGCAAAGAATTTATGCACAAGTACGATAAAAGGCTTTGCCTTGCTCCCCGTGATATTGTTGCCCGTGCAATTGACAATGAAATAAAAATACGGGGCGATGATTATGTTCTGCTTGATTGTACCCATTTGGATAGTAAGAAACTGGTTGAACACTTCCCGAATATCTATCAGAAATGCCTTCAATTAAATATTGATATTACGAAGGACCCTATTCCCGTTATACCAGCCGCACATTATATTTGTGGTGGCATTAAGGTAGATACTAATGCCAAGACATCCATTAGAAATTTGTATGCTGCCGGAGAAACAGTAAATACAGGCCTGCATGGTGCGAATAGGCTGGCTTCAAACAGTTTGCTGGAAGCAATAGTCTATGCTGATTGGGCAATTAATGATGCAGTTAAATTGTTGGATACTGTTAAAATTAATGATTCGATACCGGATTGGGATGATAAAGGCACTTCACACCCTGAAGAAATGGTTTTAATTACCCAAAGCCTTAAAGAAGTGCAACAAATAATGAGTGTTTATGTAGGCATTGTTCGCAGCGAAGTGCGACTGAAAAGGGCTTACGACCGCCTTTGGACTATTTATAATGAAACCGAAGCATTATATAAAATGACCACCATATCAAAGCCCCTTTGCGAATTACGTAACCTGATAAATGTTGGCTATTTGGTTATCAAACATGCTTACTCCCGTAAAAAAAGCATTGGATTGCATTATTTGATTTAAAAAATATGTCGTAAAAACGAATTATTGTTTAAATATTGAAAAAATAAGAGTTGTAAGGGAAAGCCTTAGTGAATTTTTCAATGATATAGAATGTTGTACTGATAATAATTGTTAAAATAATATAACCAATGAAAGTACTTATTTTATGCACAGGCAACAGTTGCCGCAGCCAAATGGCACAAGGCTTTTTACAATCCTTTGACAAAAATATTACAGTTTGTTCGGCAGGTACAGAACCTGCAAAGCAGGTCAACCAAACTGCCGTTAAAGTGATGAAAGAAGCTGGGGTGGACATCAGCCATCACACCCCAAAAATGGTTGACAAATACTTAAAAGATGAATGGGATTATGTGATTACCGTATGCGACCATGCCAACGAAACATGTCCCTTATTTAAAGGAAAAGTTAAACACCGTTTACACATTGGTTTTGACGACCCATCGCACGCTACCGGAACAGACGAATTTATCTGGAACGAATTTCGAAGGATAAGGGATGAAATAAAAAAAGCATTTTACATTTTATATGTTAAACAAATAAAACCTTAAATATGAAAGCAGAAGATTTAAAACTGGTTGTGCAGGAAAAATACAAAGAAATTGCCACACAAACCAAAGTACAAAATCAAAACTCATGCTGCGGAGGCACAAGTTGCTGTGATAATATGGACTACAGTATATTTAGTGAAGACTATACCAAACTAGAGGGTTATAATCAGGATGCTGACCTTGGATTAGGTTGCGGATTGCCTACTGAATTTGCAGGCATTGAAAAAGGTAATTATGTTTTGGATTTAGGATCAGGGGCTGGTAACGATTGTTTCGTAGCCCTTACTTTAGTGGGAGAAGAAGGGAAAGTTACCGGAATCGATTTTACAGATGCCATGATTGAAAAAGCAAACAAAAACCTTGAAAAAACAGGTTTTAAAAACATTGAGATAAAAAAGGAAAAAGAGATTGAAATTCCAAATAACAGTTTGTTGAATTACATTACCCTGGATGAATTAAGGGAACTTAAAAAAGAAAAAATAGGCATTTTTAGCATCACTGTAATTGCCTTTAAATAAGTTAATCATAAAAAAAATAATAACATGCCGTCAAAACCCAGACTTAAATTTTTAGACCGATATTTAACGTTATGGATATTTCTTGCTATGGCAATTGGGGTGTTATCAGGTTATTTCTTCCCTGCTATTGCACAATTTTGGGATTCATTAAAATCATCTCCCGAAAGTACTACAAATATACCTATTGCTATTGGATTAATATTAATGATGTACCCACCTTTGGCAAAGGTCAAATACGAGGAACTTGGGGATGTATTTAAAAACTACAAGATACTTTCATTATCACTGGTTCAAAACTGGATAATCGGCCCTGTTTTAATGTTTGTACTTGGAATATTATTTTTCAAGCTATTCCCGGGCGAAGACAATGCCAATTTACCCTATATGTATGGTATAATTCTGATAGGGCTTGCACGTTGTATTGCTATGGTAATAGTTTGGAACGACCTGGCAAAAGGCGATACCCAATATGCAGCCGGATTGGTCGCATTTAATTCTATTTTCCAGGTAGTGTTCTTTTCAATTTATGCCTACTTTTTTATAGCTATCTTACCAGGATGGTTTGGCGTACCAACAAATGATGCTGTAGAGAATATTACTATTGGCCAAATTGCAGAAAGTGTTTTTATATATCTTGGGATTCCTTTTATAGCAGGATTTTTAACCCGTTTTATTCTTGTCAGGGTGAAATCTAAAGATTGGTATCATAGAAGATTTATACCTAAAATAAGCCCATTAACCCTTATTGCCTTACTTTTTACAATAATTGTTATGTTTTCGCTTAAAGGTGAATATATTATTAAAATTCCTTTAGATGTTGTATTAATAGCAATTCCATTACTCATATATTTTGTTATAATGTTTATACTTTCCTTTATAATGAGTAAAAAGGTTGGTGCTAATTATGAACAATCTACAACCTTATCTTTTACAGATGCAAGTAATAATTTTGAATTAGCTATTGCTGTTGCTATTGCTATTTTTGGTATGAATTCAGGTGAGGCTTTTGCTGCTGTAATCGGCCCTTTAGTTGAAGTTCCGGTAATGATTGGATTAGTAAATGTTGCGTTTTGGTTTAAAAGAAAATATTTTTGATCTGTTTTTTTCTTAAAAAAATAAAAGAAATAAACAAACCCATTATGATTCCGGCAGAATTATATGCCATGTCAATCAAATTAAAAGTTCGGTTAGGAATATAAAGTTGAACGATTTCCATGAATGAAGCAAACAAAAGGCCTGATATTAAATAAATTAAAAACAAGAGATTAAATATTTTTAAATTTTTTCTTTTCCAAAACACAAACAGAATGCTTAATAGGAAAAAAATGATAAGGTGTTCAAGGTAATCAAATCTTATGCTGCCTTCCCGTGTTGTTTCCGTTAACTTATTTTGATAGGGGATAACAGATAATACTATTATCAATATTGCCCAAAACCAGAAAAGATAACCTGTAAGTTTAAATATTCTCTTCTTCTTCATCCGATTCTTCAACTAACCTGAAATCAATATGCCTTTTCGATAAATCTGTTCTTATCACCTCAACTTTCACCGGATCGCCCAATTGATATTTTTTGTCATTATAACGTCCTGTTAAACAATAATTATCCTCATCCAGTTCGTAAAAATCATCATCCAGATCACGTATAGAGACTAAACCTTCACATTTATTTTCTTCAATTTCAACAAATAGGCCCCAGTCTGTAACTCCTGAAATAATACCTGTAAATTTCTCGCCAATTTTATCCTGCATAAATTCAACCTGTTTGTATTTAATAGACACTCTTTCGGCTTCGATGGCTAATTTTTCCATGTCGGATGATTGTTTACACATTTCTTCGTATCTGTCCTTGTTCTTGGATTTTTCTCCTTTACAGTAACAATCTAAAAGTCTGTGTACTAATATATCCGGATATCGTCTTATTGGAGATGTAAAGTGAGTATAATAATCGAACGATAATCCATAGTGACCAATATTTATAGTTGAATATTCGGCTTTTGCCATAGCTCTGACAGCGAGGGTTTCAATTAAATTTTGTTCTTTTCTTCCGCGTACATCTTCCAACAGTTTGTTCATCGATTCGGAAATATTTTTTTTGTTACTCATTTTAATGTTGTATCCGAATTTTTTAATAAATTTATTGAACGATTCCAGCTTTTCCTGGTTTGGCTGGTCATGCACCCGGTAAACAAAAGTTTTTATATCCTTTCCTTCTTTAGGTTTGCCTATCAATTCTGCTACTCTTTTATTGGCAAGCAGCATAAATTCTTCAATTAGCTGGTTCGATTCCTTATGCTCTTTATAAAATACGCTTAAAGGTTTTCCAAATTCGTCAATATTAAATTTTACTTCTAATTTTTCAAAAGCAATCGATCCGTTTTCATATCTTTTATTTCTCAGAATCTGGGCTAATTCATGAAGTTTTAATATTTCATTTTTAAAATCACCTTCACCGGCTTCAATAATTTCCTGCACTTCCTCGTACGTAAATCTTCTGTTTGATTTTATAATAGTACGGCCAAACCATTGATCAATAATTCCTGCATGGTTATTCATTTCAAAAACTACCGAATAACAAAGTTTTTCTTCATTTGGTCGGAGAGAACATATGTAGTTCGAGAGTTTTTCAGGTAACATCGGCACTACCCTGTCGACTAAATAAACCGAAGTTCCTCTTTCAAGCGCTTCCTGATCCAAAATGGTTTTAGGCTTTACATAATGGGTTACATCAGCAATATGTATACCTATTTCCCAATTCCCGTTTTCAAGCTTTTTTATTGACAAAGCATCATCAAAATCTTTTGCGTCAATAGGGTCAATAGTAAAAGTATTGATATTTCGAAAGTCACGACGTTTTTTAATTTCTTCTCCGGATATTTTTTCAGCAATATTATTGGTGGCATTTTCAACCTCTTCAGAAAATTCTGAAGGCAAGCCATATTCTGCTAAAATTGCATGAATCTCAACTTCATGTTCACCAGGTTTACCTAAAATTTCTATAACTTCAGCAAAAGGATTTTTTGCGTTTTTCGGCCAATCGGTTATTTGTGCTATAACTTTTTCCCCGTTTTTAGCGCCATTAAGTTTTTCAAGTGGAATAAACAGGTCAAATGAGGTTTTTGAATCGGGTATAAGAAATGCAAAATTTTTTGAAATTTCAATTATTCCAACGAAATTAGTCTTAGCTCTGTGAAGAATTTCAATTACTTCTCCCTCCAGCCTGTTATTTTTCCTTCGTGCAAAACAACACACTTTAACAATATCACCGTCAAGGGCATGATTTAAATTTTTTTGTGATACAAAAACATGTTCTCCTGCATCTTCAGGAATAACATATGCATAACCGGCTTTAGCCAGATCAACTTTTCCAATAATTGCCCCTGTTTTTGAGCTTAAGCTGTATTTACCCCTGGAAATTTCTGTGATACTTCCGCGCGAAGCTAAAAGTACTAGTCATTCAGAAACAAGTTGTTTATTACCGGTACTTTTAATTTCTAATCTTTTAGCAACTTGTTTATAATTAAATGGTTGGGTTGGATTATTGGAAAAAATGCCCATTACTTTATTAATAAGCATCTTTTTATTGCTTTGCAATCTGGTATTCTTTTTTCTGTTCGACTTTTTAGCCATACCATAAAAATAAAGCTGCAAGGTAACAAATTTTTTGAATAACCTGTAACTTTGAAAAGCGGATATTTTTATTTATTCTCGCATTTATAACATACTTCATTTATTAATTTATTTCCATTTATGTAATCTTTTATATTTTGCAAAGTTGTTTCTGCAATATTAGTCATGGCTTCTTTGGTAAAAAATCCCTGGTGTGATGTAATTATAACATTATTAAACGAAAGAAGTCTGGCCAGAATATCGTCGGTTAATACCCTGTCAGAAAGATCTTCAAAAAAGTATTCGCTTTCTTCTTCGTAAACATCAAGTCCGGCATAGCCTATTTTTCCTGATTTTAATCCCTGGATCAATTCAAAAGTATTAATTAATTTTCCTCTTCCTGTATTGATTAACATAACACCATGTTTCATCTTTTTTATGCTTTCTTTATTAATAATATATTCAGTTTCTTTTGTTAGTGGACAATTGAGAGAAATAATATCTGATTTTCTGAATAATTCATCCAATTCAACATATTGAATACCGGTTTTTTTTGCAAAATTATTATCGGGATAAACATCATAGGCAATAACATTCATCTCAAAACCTTTTAAAATGGTTATTAATGCTTTGCCTATTTTCCCTGTGCCAATTATTCCGGCAGTTTTTTGATACATATCAAATCCCAGTAGTCCATGCAAAGAAAAGTTTGTATCCCTTGTCCTGAAATACGCCCGGTGGATTTTACGGTTTAGTGTAAGCATTAAAGCAACAGTATGTTCGGCAATAGCATTTGGCGAATAAGCAGGAACCCTTACAACTTTAATTTTTCCTAATGCGGCTTTTAGATCAACATTATTAAAACCGGCGCTTCGAAGAGCAATTAGTCTTGTACCAAATTCATAGAGTTTTTCAATTATTTTTTTACTTATTATATCATTTACAAATACCACTACTACGTCAAATCCTTTTGCCAGAATAACATTATCTTCAGTTAGGTGGTATTTAAAATAGGTAATTTCGAAATGGAATTTTTTGTTCAATTGATTAAACATTTCGGAATCATATGGTTTTGTGTCGAAAAATGCAATTTTTGTTGTCATAATTATTTGTTTTTAATATAAATATAAGACATTTATTGTAATACAATTGTTCAAATTAACAGGTATATGTATTATTGATTTATATGAAGCATTATTTTCAAAGAATCAGGAATAATTTATCGTTAATTAAATATTCTTAAATTTGCGGCGTAAAAATTTATATAATGGGAAAAGATTTGTATATCTATAATACATTAACCAGGCAAAAAGAATTATTCAAGCCTATAAAACCTCCGTTTGTAGGATTATATGTTTGCGGACCAACTGTTTACAGTGAGCCTCATTTAGGTCATGCCAGGGGTGTAATTACTTTCGATGTATTATTTCGTTTTTTAAATTATTTGGGTTATAAAGTAAGATACGTGAGAAATATTACTGATGTTGGGCATTTGGAAGATGAAGTTTCAGGAGAAGGAGAAGACAGGATACAAAAAAAGGCAAAACTCGAGAAGCTCGAACCAATGGAACTGGTCCAGTTTTATATGAATGCTTTCCGGAAGGCAATGGAGCAATTAAATATTTTACCGCCAAGTATTGAACCTCAGGCATCTGGGCATATTATAGAACAACAACAAATGATTAAAAAAATTATCAAGAAAGGATATGCATACGAAGTGAATGGATCTGTATATTTTGATGTCGAAAAATATAGTAAAAAAAATGATTATGGAAAGCTTTCAGGACGTAAGATTGATGAGCTTTTAAGCAACACAAGAGAGCTGGAAGGTAAAGAAGAAAAGAAAAGCCCATTGGATTTTGCACTTTGGAAAAAAGCTGGGCCTGAACATTTAATGCAATGGCCATCGGAATGGAGTAACGGATTTCCCGGTTGGCACCTGGAATGTTCGGCAATGGGAACAAAATATCTTGGTAAAACATTTGATATTCACGGTGGTGGAATGGATTTGCTATTTCCACACCACGAATGTGAAATTGCCCAGTCGGTTGCAGCGAATGGTACAGAGCATGTTAAATACTGGATGCATAATAATATGATAACAATTGGTGGTCAAAAAATGGCCAGGTCATTAAATAATTTTATTACTTTAAGTGAACTGTTTTCAGGAAATCACAAAGGCCTGGAACAAGCTTATTCTCCAATGACAATAAAATTTTTTATTCTTCAGGCACATTACCGCAGCACACTCGATTTTTCAAACGAAGCATTAAAGGCTGCAGAAAAGGGTTTTGCAAGATTAATAAATGCAATTGAAACAATAGATAAAATAAATCCATCCGGTCAATCAACTGTTAATTTTAATGAAATTGAGGAAAAAACTTACGCAGCTTTGCTTGATGATTTAAATACACCTATTGCAATAGCTCATTTATTTGATGGAGTAAGGTTAATTAACCAGGTTTTTGAGGGTAAAGAAACTATTAGTAAGAAAGATTTAGAAAATCTTAAAAAATTTTATCATACAATTGTATATAATATTTTAGGTATCAATAAGGAATCTGATTCTACAGCGAAATCGGAACTGGTTAATAAATTAATGGAAGCCATTATTAATCTTAGGCAGGATGCCAGGAAAAATAAGGACTTTACCACATCTGATATAATACGCAATAAACTGAAAGAAATAGGAATTAATCTAAAGGATACGAAAGACGGGGCTGATTGGGAGATAGATTGAAGTATTTTTTATCATTCATTTCATACTTCTCCTTTAAATACATATCCTAGTTGTTGAACTGTATTTTTTACTTTTTCAGCATCAATATTTTCACCTGCCAGTTTAACTTTTTTACTTGATAAATCCACAAAAGCTTCATCTACTCCATCTAAGTTCGATAGACCATTTTCAACTGTGCTTTTGCAATGATTACATGTCATGCCTTCAATAATAAATTCTTTAAATTTCATATTTAAACCATTTTGAGTTTGCAGGATCGATTTTTCTTTTTGTTTTTTAATATATTGATTTATAAAACTATATATAATTAAACTGCCTAATATTATGCTGGAACTTATTTTTAACCAGGAAGGTAATATTTCATGTGAATGATGTTCAGCCATTCCTGAATGGATTGAAAGATCGAACCAGCTTGCAGGAAGAATAGTATTGATTAAAATTCCAAAAAATAAAGCTCCTGAAATAATTGAAATTAAATAGGTAATTAAGGTTTTTTTACCAAGTGTTTTTCCAATCACTGTTAATGTGGCTATATTAGTTGCAGGTCCGGCCATTAGTAAAACCAGTGCAGCACCAGGAGAAAGGCCTTTTAACATTAATACGGCAGCAATCGGCACTGAAGCAGTAGCACAAATATAAACCGGTATTGAAGCAGCTAAAATCAACAACATATTTAAAAATTCATTTTTAAAAGTGGAAGTGAAAAAATTATCCGGAATAATCACGGAAATTGTAGCTGCTATTATTATCCCTATAACGAGCCATTTCGCAATATCACTTAAGAATTCAATAAATGCATAATGCAGCAGGGCTATAAATTTATTATGTTTTGTTTTTCGCTCAACATTTGGTGTATTAATTGCAGGTTTGTTTAATGAAGTTTTATTTTTTTTATCAAAAATATTTGTAAATAATCCCCCGGTTATTCCTGTAATAAAAGCTATTACAGGGCGTAATAACGCAAATGGCAATCCTAACAAAGAATAGGTCACTAAAATTGAATCAATACCGGTTTGTGGTGTGCTTATTAAAAAAGAAACTGACGAACCCTTTGAAGCACCATTTTTATAAAATGAAATGCCTGTTGGTATTACTCCACATGAGCATAAAGGCAAAGGAACACCAATTAATGCTGCATTCATAACAGATAAAAAATTATTTTTTCCTAAATATTTATTAACTTTTTGTTGTGGAAAGAATACATGTAAAATACCGGCAAATAAAAAACCCAGCATTAAGTAAGGAGACATTTCATTTATAATGCCTATGAAATCCAAAATATATTGATTTATAAATTCCATTATTACAACCTGAAACAGATTTATATTACTTACTAAAACTTAAACAATTATTATTACCATATGTTTTAATATTTGTAACAATTAAATTTGTTATCATAAATTATTCATTAATAGAAGTCTAAAAAAGTATGTCTCACGATCACTCGCATAGTCATGAAAATGGAATATCAGGTAGAAAGCTGTTATGGGCGACTTTATTAAATTTTATCATCACAATTGCTGAAGTTATTGGAGGTATTTTATCAAACAGCCTTTCTTTAATTTCCGATGCACTGCATAATTTTAGCGATGGAATTGCGGTTTTCATAGCTTTTATTGCAAACCGTGTGGGCAGGAAAAGTTCCAATTTTAAAAAAACTTTTGGCTATAAGCGAATAGAAATACTTGCCGCTTTATTGAATGCAATTGTATTGATAGTTATTTCAATTTATTTATTTATTGAAGCTTATGAAAGATTCATTCATCCTGAAGAAATTGAAGGAAAACTAATGTTCATTGTCGCATTAATTGGTTTATTGGCAAACCTGTTGTCTGTTTTATTATTGCATAAAGATTCCCATAAAAATTTAAATATTAAAGCAGCTTATTTGCATTTGTTAGGTGATACATTCTCTTCAATAGCAGTGATTATTGGCGGGATTTTAATTCATTATTATAAGTTATACTGGATTGATCCGTTAATTACTGTTTTAATCGGTTTATATATTATTAAAGAAACCTGGCAAATTTTAAAAGAGTCGGTTAATATTTTAATGCAATCAACTCCGGCAGATTTAAATTTAAACCAGCTTACCAGGGACGTTAATGCTATAACCGAAATTTCTAATATTCACCATATTCATGCGTGGAATTTAGATGACAAGCAGGTTCATTTTGAGTGTCATATTGAATTGAATAAGGATTATAAACTTTCAGAAATTGAACAAATTAGGATACAAGTTGAAAAAATGCTGTATGAAAAATATAATATTAATCATGTTACCATTCAATTTGGTTTTAATTGCTGCGATAACAAAGATTTGATAAATAAAACATTTTAATTTATTTTTACGCCTTGTCCACCGAAGCTTAATGCGAAGGTGAATTTGGCTCATTTGAAGTTCTTAACGAAGATTGCTAAGTTTAATATTATTAATTTAATAGAATGTCAATATATGAACCAGGAAGAATTATTTAAGAAGATCATTGCCCATGCAAAAGAATATGGATTCATTTTCCCTTCAAGCGAAATTTACGATGGTTTAAGCGCTGTTTACGATTATGGCCAGAACGGAACCGAATTAAAAAACAATATAAAAAAATACTGGTGGGATTCAATGGTCTTATTGCATGAAAATATTGTTGGGATTGATGCTGCAATTTTTATGCATCCAACAACATGGGAAGCCTCGGGTCATGTCGGAGCATTTAACGATCCGTTAATTGATAATAAAGATTCAAAAAAACGATATAGAGCAGATGTTTTAATAGAAGAACTTCGGGCAAAATACGAACAAAAG
>JAFGQQ010000170.1 GCA_016935595.1 Bacteroidales bacterium | reverse complement strand
ATTATAGTTTGATTTTTGAGATTTATTTGAAATTTGATTATTGTTGTTTGTAAATTGTAATTGAATATCAGCAATCAATTAATTGTGCTATAAATAATAAATTTTGTTAAAATACATAAGATTATTATTCTTTTATTTTTCTGATTTTTATATTTAAGTATGCAAAAATAATTGACATAACCGGACTTATCAGGTTAAAAAAGCAATAAGGCAAATAAGATAAGGTTGGAACACCAAGTACGCGTGCTTGTGTTGCACCGCCTGTATTCCAGGGGATTAAAACAGAAGTCACTGTTCCTGAATCTTCCAGTGTCCGACTTAATACCTCGGGTTTTAAGTTTCTTTTTTTAAAGGTTTCGGCATACATTTTCCCCGGAACAACAATTGATATATACTGATCGGAAGCAGTAATATTGAAAAATATACATGTACCCACAGTAGAAGCTATAAGTGATCCTGTTGAATTGGCGAGTTTTATTATAGCATTTGTAATTCTTAATAATAATCCACCCGATTCCATTACTCCACCAAATACCATTGCCGATAGAATTAACCAGATTGTATTAAGCATGCCTCCCATTCCAGTGGTTCTGAATAGATCGGTCACCTTTGCATTATCAGTAATGATATTAATTTCACCAAATATCGATCTCATAACAGCAATATATGAAGCTTTGGCATAGCTTGCTTTTACAGAGGCTATCTGTTGTATTATTTCTGGTTGAAAGATAATTGCAAATATACCGCCTAATAAAGTCCCTATAAATAATGACGGAATGGGAGGGACTTTCTTAATAATAATTATAATTAAAATTATTGGTACAAGGAATAACGCAAGGTTGATATTAAAAGCATTTTCAATAGCTAATAACACTTCTTCAACATTGATATTATGTGAGGCAACATTTTTACTAAAACCTAAAAAAAGAAAAATTAACAAAGTAATAGCAATTGAAGGTACTGTTGTATAAAGCATATATCGGATATGAGTGAATAAATCGGTTCCTGAAACTGCTGGTGCCAGGTTAGTTGTATCGGATAAGGGTGACATTTTATCACCAAAATAAGCGCCGGAGATAATTGCTCCGGCAACAATCGATTTGTTAATTCCCAAAGCGTCGCCAATTCCCAATAAAGCTACACCGATTGTAGCTATGGTTGACCATGAACTGCCAGTGGCTAAAGATACAAGCATACTTATTAGAACTGCAGCAAATAAGAAAATTTTTGGATTTAATATTTTTAATCCATAAAAAATTAATGCGGGAACAACTCCGCTTAATAACCATGTTCCGGCTAATGAGCCAATTAATAGCAATATTAACATAGCTGGCATAGCCGAGCTAATGCTATTAATAATCCTGTCTTTTATAAATTCCCATTTTTTTCCGAATTTTACAGCAATTATTCCTGCAACTGCTGCTGCTAAAAGTAAAGCAATTTGATTCGAGCCTGAGAGGGTATCATCTTTAAATATGTAAACGTTTAAAGTAAGAAAGGTAATTAATACAATAATCGGAACAAAAGCAAGGAACAATGAAGGTTGTTTGGCCATTAAAAAACTTTTTCTGTAATTTATTGTATTATAAATGAAATGATTTTTAGTGATAATTAAAATTTTTTAACTAATTATTTTAGTATTTCGAATAAAATTTTATTATTTTGAAATGGATTTTAAGAACTGCAGAAATGGATTTGGATTTTGATTTTTTTAGGATAGAAAAGAATATTAAACCAAGAAAGGGAAGAATTTTAATATCAGAACCTTTTTTGCAGGATGCCTATTTCAGGAGATCGGTTATATTATTAACCGAGCATACTAATGAAGGCTCAGTAGGATTTATGTTAAATAAACCAGCCAAGTTAAAGGTTAATGATGTACTGGATGATTTTCCTGAAATTGAAGCTGATTTATCTGTTGGCGGGCCGGTAGCTACCGATACAATCCATTTTTGCCATACTTTAGGCGATTTAGTGCCCAATAGTGTTAAAGTAATCAATAACATTTTTTGGGGAGGAGAATTCAGTACATTAAAGAAATTAATCAGGACCGGATTAATCGATAATTCCCAGGTACGTTTCTTTATTGGATATTCCGGTTGGGGTGCAGGCCAACTTGAAAAAGAATTGTCTGAAAATTCATGGATAGTTGCTGATATTCAATCGTGGGATATTATTCGGAAAACTGATAGAAATTTCTGGAAAGATTCACTAGCCCGGTTGGGTAAAAAATATAAAATCTGGGCAAATTATCCTGAGAATCCTGTCCTCAATTAATCAAAAGCCATCTCATTAATTTTTTTTAATAATTTCCCGGCTTCTTTATTAAAATAGCGTTTGTTTTTAAATGCAACCACCCATCTTATTCCGGAAATAGCATTTGTTAGAAATATTTCGTCTGCCAATAATAAATCATCAGGTTTTAACGATCCGTTATCAAAAACTTCAAGACCTGATTTTTGCGCTGCCAGAATAATGTTTTTCCGCATAATACCTGCAACACAACCTTCAACTAAAGAGGGGGTATAAATTTTCCCCCTTTTAATAATAAAAATATTTGAACTAATACTCTCACAAACATTATTTCTTTCATTTAATATAATACAATCATCTAATTTATTTTCTAATTTATATATTCCGCTTAACACAAAAATTAAAGAATTTAATGTTTTATAATTCGATAATGAGTTAATAGGTTTTTTTATCTGATTATATGTATCAATTATTAATCCTTTCTTATTTAATTCATAATTTCCTTTATCAAGAGGTGTTGTTTCAATTAAATAACTGATAGAGTTGGCTGTTGGTGTATAATATCCTTCTGCTTCCCTGAAAACCGTTAACCTTATTCTGGCTCCCTGAAATATTTTATTTGCATTTAATAAACGGGTAATTTTTTCTCGTAGATATTCGATTGTGAAAAATACAGGTTTTTGAAGTTTTAATATTCTCATACCGTTTAACAAACGTTCATAGTGATTAATAATAAACTGAACATTTGTTCCAAAAGCATGCATGGTTTCAAACAAACCGTCCCCATAACCAAAAGCCCTGTTATTGTAATTTAAAACAGGCTTATCATTTTTTAGATATTCACCATTATAACAAATAAAACTTATTCTACTCATATTTATTATTAATTAATTTACTATTTATTATTTGCTTGGTAATTTCTAAAATATTTTGATTTTGATTAATTTTTATTGTGTTTAAGCCAGCTTTTTCACCAGCACCAATATCTTTATCGTTGTCACCAATAAAATAAGAGGCTTTCGGATCAATATTAAACCTTGCCATAGCTTTTTCGATTAATAACGAATCTGGTTTTCGGCAAATGCATTTTCCAAGTTCGGTATAATGCGGACAATAATAAACTTCGGTAATTTGGACTTTTTCATTTTTTAATTTTTTTAACATGAAATTATGTAATTTCCCCAAATCATTAATTGTAAATAATTGTTTGGCAATTCCTCCCTGGTTTGTAACAATTATTAATAAAAAGCCTGCTTTTTGAAAGGTTCTTAAACTTTCGAATATTCCGGGCACAAAATTAAAATCATTAATTTTATAAGTATAAGCACCTCTTTCGATATTTATCACGCCATCCCGGTCTAAAAAAATAGCTTTATTCATTATATTGAATTAACTTATGAAATTCATTATTTTGTCAAGAAATGATTTTGCAATGCCCGGATCGAGTAATATCGGAAATAATAATCCGTAAACAGCTCCAAGTAAATGGGCGTCGTGATTTATATTATCGGCATATCTTTTACTCATGAACTGCGAATAAATAATGAAGATTATTCCATAAATAACTGCGGGGATTGGAAAAGGAATAGGTATTATATATATTCCGCTAAAAGGATTAAATAATATATTTGCGAAAATAATGGCAGACACGCCCCCTGAAGCTCCAACCGAATTATACCAGTGATTATCTTTATGTTTAAATAAAGTAGTTGTCGAGGCTATTATAATTGCTGATAAATAGAAAAGAATATAAATAAATTTCGAATTGAAATAATTTTCGATGTATCTGCCGAAAAAGAAGAAACTAATCATGTTAAAAATTAAATGATTCCAGTTGGCATGTATAAATCCATGTGTAATTAATCGGTGCCATTCTTTACGGTAATAAACCTGGTAGGCATTAAATTGTAATTTTGAAAACAAAGCAGAATTGTTAAATGCAGCAATTGATATTAAGCTTGTAATAATTATAATTATAATTGTAATCATTTTTATTATTCCTCCTTTTCCTTAGAAG
Organism: Bacteroidales bacterium; assembly: GCA_016935595.1. The sequence goes on along the minus strand of JAFGQQ010000170.1, from coordinate 1,871 downwards.
CTGTTTTAATTTTTGTGTTTCTTGGTGTTTTAGTGTCTTGGTGGCATAAAAATATAAAAAATAATAGCCACAAAAACACCAAATCGCCAAGATATCACCAAAAAAGAGTATCAAAATATCTCTATTTAATAAATTAAAAGCCTCTTAGCCTTAGCCATAATTTTTATTAACACTATCATCTTAATTCAAAATTATTGTAACCAATTCTTTCAACAAATCTCCCGGAGGAGTAGATACATTGTTTACTCCCTTCGATCGTAAATCATACTCCCGTAAAGCCGAAATAATTTCAATAAGCTTTTTCGGAGAATATTTTTTTGAAGCCATTTCATAGTCTTTTACAAAATAGGGATTTATTTTTAAAATAGAGGCTACATTTTTAGGAGACTTATCCTTAATAAAATAATAAACAATAACTTTACTGAAAAAGTTATATAGTACAATTATTGTTAAGTTGACAGGATTGTTTTTCTGATTCTGAGAAAAGTATTTTACTATTTTATAAGCTTTTAATTTATTTTTTTGTATTAAGGCATTTTGAAGCTCAAAATTATTATAATCTTTACTTATTCCAATATATTTCTCAATTGTAGGTGCATTAATTTTTTTTGTATCTTCAGGGATAACTATTAAAAGTTTATCAATCTCATTTACAATTTTGCTTAAATCATTTCCCAGGTATTCGAATAAAAGCATAGTGGAATTTACGTCAATTGAATATCCTTTGGCTTTTACATAACTGCTAATCCAGCCCGGAATTTTATCGTCGTATAATTTATTCGATTCGAATAATATTCCTTTTTCGTCAATTACTTTACATACTTTTTTTCGTTTGTCTAATTTTTTGTATTTGTAATTAATAACGAGTATGGTCGATTTAAGCGGATTTTCTACATAATGAATTAAATTATCAAAATCTTTCAATTCCTGTGCTTCTTTTAAAATAACAACCTGGTAATTCGACATCATCGGATACCTTCGGGCTAATGTTATTAATGTATTTACATCTGTTTCTTTTCCGTATAAAACAGTTTGATTAAAAGATTTTTCATTTTCATCCAAAACATTTTCCGAAATATTGTTTGAAATTAAATCAATGTAGAAAGGTTCGTCACCGGTTAGTAAATAAACAGGACGGTATATTTTATTTTTTAATTCGGTGATAATTTCTTTATAAGTCATTAATAAAATTATTGATGCCTTAAATTTATAAAAATCATATTTAATAAAAAGGAAGGAAATGTTATTTTTGATTAAGTATTGTTAATTATGATTAAACTCAATTTACCCGAATACCATTTTAAAATAAAAGAAGTTGAGGGCAAGAAGTATATTTTCGATCAAAACCGGAAAAAATATGTTGCCCTTACACCTGAGGAATGGGTGCGTCAAAATTTCATTCAGTATCTGGTAAATGAAAAAAAATACCCGTTATCATTAATCGGCATTGAGTATCCGTTAAAAGTTCATAAATTGGACAGAAGAGGAGACATTGTTGTTTTTAATAATCAAGGTAAACCTGGCTTAATTGTTGAATGCAAAGCCCCGGATGTTCAAATCACCCAAAATGTTTTTGATCAGATTGCAAATTATAATATACCGTTAAAGGTGAAATATTTAATTGTAACAAACGGAATGAAACATTATTGTTGTGAGATGGATTATGAGAATAAAAGTTATTGTTTTCAAAAAAGCATTCCAGAATATAATTTAATTAAATAGATAGAACATATTTGATATATTATACTGATATAGAGTTTATTTATTATAAACTAATTTTAAAATAAAGTATTTAATTATGAATTTTAAATGAATTATTTTTTTTTGTTATTTTGTCAATTAATATTTAAATTAATATGGATTTATATTTT
>JAFGQQ010000169.1 GCA_016935595.1 Bacteroidales bacterium | reverse complement strand
TTTGCCAATCTTCTTTTGCCCTGGGACTTTTCTTTGTCTCCATTTTTCAGGCTTGTGTGAATTCTTTCAAGTGGGATTGAAAATTTAAAAGTGGCACCCCCGAAATTATTATTGTTTTCTACCCATATTTTACCCCCCATTTTGTTTACAATGCCTTTTGAAATTGAAAGGCCAAGTCCCAGTCCCCGGTTTTCTTTACCATCGCAATATTCGGTTTTGATAAAACTTTCGAAGAGTACCGGATCGAGATCGCTGTTAATACCGGTTCCGGAATCTTTAACAAAAAACATAACCTGGGAAGGATTAAGCACTTTATAGCCGAATTCAACTACTCCCCTCCTGGTAAATTTTAATGCGTTGGAAATAAGGTTTGAAAAGACCTGGTAAAGCCGGTTACGGTCTGCAAAAATGCTTAGGTTTGGATAGTTTTTGTCGGGGTTCTTCAATAGTGCAATATTGTTTTTGTCCAGAATGTGTTTTTGAATATTAAAATAGGCATGAAGCTCATTCATTAACTGGGGCAAATGACATTCTGTTTTTTGCAGGTTGATATTTCCTGATTCGATAAGAGAGGCCTCAAGCAGGTGGTCGAGCAATTGCAGGAAATCCTCGCTGCTTTTGGAAATCTTTTCCATAAACATATCACGCTTATCATCGGTAAGATATTCATCTTTAAGAAGCTGTGCGAAACCCACGATAGAGTTCATCGGGGTCCTTATCTCGTGATAAATGTTGTTCAGGAAACAGGTCTTTAAGCGTTCATTTTTTAACGATTCTTCTTTCATTAAATTTTCAAGCTCTTCTACCTTAACAAGCAGTTTATGGTAAATTTTCTCACCGTTTACAGGTTTTTTTTCTGCAAAGGCTTCTTTTTTTAGCGATGAAAAGAAACTTACCCACCATCTGGAAAACTTAGATAATTGCATATTCTTCATTTTTTGAATCATAACAGAATAATTAGTATCAGGTTAAATCATTTCCCGGTTTTTTTACCGGGTAATGATCAGGGTCCACGTCGGGGGTTTAACTTAAAAAGACAAATAACACTGCTTATTGCATTAATTCTGGGTTTTAAAGATATGCAGCAGTTTATTTTAACCTTCTCATTAATTTGCGAGCTTCTTTATAGTTGTATTTTTTATTAGTCACAATACCCTCAAGCAATTCAAGTGCTTTTTCATCCTGCCCGGTAACAATATAGCAGAGGCTCAGGTACCATTCGGCCTGCTCTATGTAAAGGTTGTATTTGTCATCAACAACTTTGTTGAAAGAGGTGCCGGCACTTTCATATTCCTTCATTTCCATCCTCGAGATACCGGAATAGAAGTTCAGGCCAACGCGGCCCGGATCAGACTGCAATATTTGTTCAAACAGTTTCAATGCTTCGGTAAAATTTTTGTTTTCATAATATTGCATGGCAGTTTTCAATGTCGCGTTCATATCAACATCAGCCGCCCTGAAGGTCATATTGGCTTCATAAGGTTCGTAATACTTGTCAAACAGGCGTTGGTTATTAACATTTTTCATTGTTAGGTTCAGGACGAGGAATACGGCCAACAGGGCAACAGACATTACCCCTGCAACCTGAAATAGCCTTTTTGGCCTGGTATGGGCAACACCGGTGCTTTCCTGGTATAATGCATATGCCTCATCCAGTTCTTTCCTGAAATCAATAAGCCTGTGATCTGCAATGGCATTACCGACCTTTTTTCTTAAATGAAGTTCAGACTGCAACTGGTCGTTTGCATCCAGTTCTTTTTCAAACCAGATCAGTTCATGTCCGGTCATCTCGCCATCGAGATAACGTTCAATAAATTCCGAGTATTCCAATTGATTTTTCATAACATTTTTTGAGTTGATTAAAATTTTAAAAAAAAGGATTAATTGTGTTGCAAATTTACAAACATATATATAGAGACTGTGTTGTTCGTTAATATACTGGTTCTTAGCAGTTTTTCGAAGAAAATATGCTAAGGGCCCGGTTTTACTGAGCATTCAGGTTTGTATTTATTATAAACCTGAATAGCCGAAATATAAATAGCATTTAAAACATTCATACAATGTTTATTCACTCTATGCTTGTCATTTATACCATATCAATTTTTTTCTTTTCCTTATCGGAAAGCGGGCAAAGCATGAAAATAAACTTTCTGATGAAACATTCCCTTTTCTTTGGTTTTGATGCAAAGGGTTCAGGAATTTTATTTTTCTGTTGCATGAAAAGAGGATAACAAATATTGCATTTTTTATCTCAATTCATGGAGCAGGAATACAAACGTTTCATGCTTTGTTTTCAAAGAACTTGCAGTGGATAAACTTTTAATTTATTAACCAGTAATCAATATGCTTGGTTAACCACATTTTTATTATCGGTGTTTTTATTCAGTTATAACAATTGGAGGTTGATTGGGATCCCCACCTCCCCTTATGTCAATCAATTCGTTATCTTTTAGCAATGATACTGCAAATTTTTTCCTGAAATTCCTGAGCGATTTGATGTTTGTTTTCATGGTGAAATGGCAATTTAAAATTTTAAGATATTTATTTGTCGTTTTTTTGCTTTCTATTGTATATTGTCAAAACAGGTAAAAACCTTACCCTCATTTTTCATTTTTTTGACGAAAAAAATGAAAAAAAATTATAAGACATTGTTTTTGAGTTTAATATAAAGTGTTTAATTTTTTGATTTTTCACATTCATTTTGAATAAAATTGGAGAATGGGAAGAAATATATTAAATTGGGCTTTTCAAATAATCAGGGAGGGGTGTGAAAACTATTTCAAAAGAAAGCACAGGGCTGAAGAGGGCAATCCTGGGGATTATATATACACTTGCTTTTTTGATTATAAACCTGCCCGATAATGATGCAAATTACTTCAATACCGATTCAACCAGCCTTATAAAATATGAAGACTCCTCTAAAATATACAACAACTTGGGAAGAGAGTATATGATCAATGGAAATTTTGAATTGGCCGGATTTTATCTGAAGAAATCGCTGGATATTAAACGTAATTATTTAAAACATGATATACGCAAGATTGCTTCGGGCTATGTGAACCTAGGGGCCAATTATTACAGTATGTGGAAGTTTGATGAAGCTTTGCTTAATTATAACATGGCCGAAGAAATATATTTTAAGGATATTGGTGATTTTCAGACTGAAATGGGAATTCTGGAAACAAACAAAGGAATGCTCCTATCAAACATCGGAGATTATCATAATGCAAAATTTCACTTTGAAATGGCATTAAAATATTTCACAAATACAGAAGGATTATTGAATAAAAAATACAAAACTTTTCTTTTAAATAGCATGGGAATTGTATTTATCCGTCTTAAAGAATATGGTCAAGCTATCTATTATCTGAATGAATGTATTGCATTGTCAATTCACTACAATCCTGATATGGTTGCAATATGTAATGAAAATCTTGCCTATGTTTTTAATGAAATGGGCGGATTTTCGGAGAGAGCAGAATATTATTATAAAGTCGCCATTGATTATAATATCAAAAATAAAGGTTATGAACATTATCAACTAATTGGGTTATTTAATAATTATGCTGATTTTTTAGTAAAAGAAAAAAAATACCCCAAAGCCAGAGAATATTATCTGAAATCTCTGAATGTCTCTGAAATTAACAACATCAGGTTTCATCCTTCAAAGGCATATGCATATTTAGGCCTCGGGGATATATTTCTTGCAGCCTCCCAACCCGACAGTGCACTTTATTATTATCAGAGATCAATAGCTGCACTGGTCCCCGGATTTGATGGCGGCGATCCCGACATCGAAAAAACCATCTCTAAAACACATCTTTTAAAGTGTTTAAAACAAAGGGCTGCTGCATATTATCAAAGATATAACATATATCGGTTGCCTGATGACCTGGTGGCTTCGCTTAAAAGTTACGATATCGCTATCAGGCTAATTGACCTTATAAGGCTGGGTTACCAGGATCAGGACAGCAAATTGTTCCTCGCTGAAAATGAAGAAAACACCTATCATGAAGCGCTTTATACGGCCCAAAAATTATGGGGACTTACATCAGACAGATATTATCTGAACAAGGCATTT
>JAFGQQ010000168.1 GCA_016935595.1 Bacteroidales bacterium | reverse complement strand
TGAAGCAAATCCACGGTTAAGATTAGCTGTACAAAATGCCAAGGGTGTAAATATGCCAAAGGATAACATTGAGAGAGCAATAAATAAGGCTAACAGTGAGGGGGGAAATTTGCAGGAATTAACTTTTGAGGGATATACTCCATATGGTATTGCTGTTTTTATTGAATGTTTAACAGACAATAATTTAAGAACTATTAGTTTGATTCGGTCAGTATTTAATAAAAAAGGTGGTACACTTGGGACCAATGGTTCTTTGAGTTTTATTTTTGATCGTAAAGGAGTGTTTACAGTTCCAAAAAGTAACCTTAATCAGGAAGAATTTGAATTAGAAGTAATTGATGCCGGAGTTGAAGATATTGATGAAGTTGAAGATAAATTTATTTTATACTGTGCTAAGGAAGATTTTGGGAATGTGCAGAAAAAATTAGAGGAAATGAATATAGAACCGGAAAATGCCGAATTACAAAGAATCGCCAATAATTCAAAGGAATTGCCAATTGAAGATGCTATGAAAGTATTGAAAATTATTGAAGAATTTGAAGATCTGGATGATGTTCAAAATGTTTATCATAATCTCGAACTAACAGAAGATATTATGGCCTCTCTAGAAGAGGAATAGTGATTTTTATTTTTAAGGAATATAATAAATAAAGAATAGAAATATATTTTATTATAACGAAAAAAGGCTGCCTAAATTCAATTTTAGACAGCCATAACCCAAAAAAACCTAAAAACCTAAAACTTTAGAACCTATGAAAATTAAGTTCCTTGCGGAACTTTTACTTTATCATCTTTTGTTAGGCCAGATATTACTTCTATATTAATGCCATCTGATATACCAACTTTAATGAAGCGTTTTTCGAACTTTTGAGGACCTGTTTCTATTTCAACAAAGACAGTGTCATCGCCTTCTCCTTCAAATTGTAGAACGCTTTCACTTATAGTTAAAACGCTGTCACGCTTTTCAAGCACTATGTCAGCAGTAGCGCTATATCCGGCACGTACAAAAATAGTATCGACAAGACTAACCTTTGCTTTTATTGGAAACAATATTGTGCCGCTTTCTTCAACGCCTTTTGGGGAAACATATTCGAGAATTGCTTTAAATGAAACATCTTCAATAGCTCCTATTGTAATAATTAATTCCATCCCTTCTTTAATTTTACCAACTTCTGCTTCATCTAAATTTCCTTCAAATATCAAATCGTTCATATTTGCTATAGAAGCAATTGTAGTCCCCGGATTAAAAGCATTGGCCTGAATAACCGTGTTTCCTTCTTCAACCGGAACATCCAAAACCATGCCGTTTATTGTAGATCTGACTAAGGTATTTGTAGTACCTTCACTCTTAGTTACCCCTTCTTTTATAATTTGTAAATTGTTTTCTGCAGCTTCGAGTTCTGCTTTAGCATTATCAAAAGCCACTTCATATTGTTGAAATTCGAGTTCAGGTATTATTCCTTCATCAAAAAGCTTTTTTTGCCTTTTATATACTTTTTCAGCATCTTCATAATTAATTTGTGCCTGTTTTAAACGTGCTTCGGCACTATTTAATTCCCTCATCTCGGGTATAACTTTTACTTTGGCAATTAAATCTCCTTTTTTCACCATCTGGCCCGGTTCAACATATACTACTTCAATTATTCCGGGAACCTGTGGTTTTATTTCAATTTCTTCCCTCGGCACAATTGAGCCTGTTGCAACTGTTTTTCTTATTATGTTATCTATTTTAGGTGATTTTGTCTCAAACACAATTTCGGGTTTCTTTTCTTTCATGGCCAGGTAAACAAAGAAACCAATAAAAACTGCGACAAGAATAACAATAATAATAATTCTAAAAACTTTTTTCATAATTTAATCTAATATTAATTTAACATTATAATTCACTTCTTAAAGCATCAATCGGTTTAATTTTTATTGCACGTCTGGCAGGTATTAATCCTGCTAATGTACCGGCAATTATCATAATTACAATCGCTATTATAGCAATAACAAGATTAATTTCCGGACGGTGTAATAAACCAACATTTACGGTATCAGATAAAAATAATTTTCCAACCACTTCAACTACAATAGTTGCAATAAATAAACCGGTAAAACCTGCCAAAAATGTAAGAAATATGGTTTCCTGAATAATTGAACCAATTATTCTGCCCGGTGTGGCACCAAGTGCCCTTTGTATACCAATTTCTTTTGTTCTTTCTTTTATAACTACTAACATAATATTACTAATACCAATTACACCTGCAATTAATGTCATGGTTCCAACAAACCAGGTTAAAATATTAACTCCCATTAAGAGATCAAAGAACTGCTTAACTTGTTTTTCAACATTTTCCGAACCAAATGCCATTACATCATCAGGAGCTATGCTATGCCTTTCTGCTAAGAGTTCTTTTACTTTGTCTTCAACCACATAGGCTGAACTCCAATCGTGTGCAGCTATGGCATAATAATCAACCCGGTTTCCCATATTATATGTTTTTTGCATAGTTGTAAAAGGAATATTTACCCAGGAGTTTTGCCAATCACCACCACGGTTTGGTGGTCGGGGAGATTTATGAACTCCAACAACTTTAAAATATACACCTTGTATTTTTATATATTTATCAATTGGATCTTCTCCATGTTTAAATAATTCTTCCTTTACTTTTATTCCTATTACTGCAACTTTAGTCCGGTTTCTAATATCATTTTGATTAATAAACCGGCCCTTTACTAATTTAATCGGGTCAATATCATTATATGATGGGAAATCACCATTTATTCGATAGTTCTGGGAAACCTGTCCATAAACTACATCCGATCTCCTGCCTGCTCTGGGCGAGATATTTTTAACTTCTTTAATTTTATCGAGTATTGCTTTTGTGTCATCATCATCAAAGTTCCAGTATCTTCCCCGGTCAAATCCTTTATATGGTTTTGTAGTCCGCTCTGTCCATAAAAAAACGCTTTTCAATGCAAAATCTTCGAAACCATAATATAAACCGTTTTCAAGTCCTTTGCTAATACCAACTAAAACAATCAACAGGAATATTCCCCAAATTACACCTAAGGCTGTAAGAAAAGTTCTCATCCTGTTTTTACCAAGTGCATAAAATATTTCTTGCCATCTGTCTTTGTCAAACATAATTTTACATTTATTCGTCTCTTAATGCTACAATAGGTTTAATTTTTGATGCTTTACGGGCAGGAAAGTATCCGGCCAGTGTGCCAGCAATAATCAATACAAAAGTTGCACTTAATGCAATTACAATATTTGCTTCGGGATTTCTGAATCCGGGAGTTGGTGGAAGTACTTTTGAAATAAATTCTAACAATAAAACACCAAGCATTAATCCGCCAAATCCTGAGAGAGCAGTTATTAAAACCGATTCTTGTATAATCATTCCGGTAATCGAAGATGGTCTGGCTCCAATTGCCTTTCTTATTCCAATTTCTTTGGTCCTTTCTTTTACAACAATTAACATAATATTGCTTATTCCTACAATTCCTGCAATGATGGTTCCAAT
>JAFGQQ010000167.1 GCA_016935595.1 Bacteroidales bacterium | reverse complement strand
TTTAAAAACCTCGATAGAGGGATCATTACGATTGCCGTTTCCATTAATAGAGCTGCTGCAAAAAGACCCGATTGCGTCATGGAGACCGGACTGGTTCCATTTAGCAGTTTCTTGAATAGCTCAATATCAAAAATATTAAGTAAGTCAGCATAGAGGTAATTAAACATGGCAAAAATCCAGAGATAAGTAAATACTACTTTTCTGTCGTGTTTTCTATTTGTTTTTATAGTTGAACTCATAATAATTTATTTAAAAGTTGAATTATTTTTTTGTATCAGAATCATTTTCCAGGCTGAAAGAAAATACTTCATCAATTGGAACATTGAAAACATTAGCAATGCGAAAGGCCAGCTCGAGTGTTGGATAATATTTTTCATTTTCAATGGCTACCAAAGTCTGTCGTGTTACCCCGGTTTTGTCAGCCAGTTCCTGCTGCGTCATTTCATTTGTAAGAAAGCGCAGTTTACGGATATTATTAGATATTTTACATTTAGCCATATTACAGCCCTTTCCGATAAAAATATATTTTTAAAACACCTTCAAAAATTCCACTTAGAATTCCTGAAGCCATTATGGTTACTAAAAAAATCCACGGTTGCATACCTATGGCCTGCGATCCCATTGCCAGTAAAAAGCCAAGTGAGTTGATCCAACGCGATAATTTAATAGCCTTCAGATCAATTAGTTTGTCCATCTCATCAGTAATAGTAGGAATTACTTCATTCGTTAGAATTTTATTGATTATAAAAAATACGATATGAATTAAAATCAGCCCTCCAATCATTATCGGTATCAGCTTAAAGAAGGCTCTTCCCCATATCTGAAAATCATTAAGGCGCTCGGGATGCCCTGCCAAATATTTGTTATTTATATACCAGAAAAAAATTACCGGAATTAGCAAAAGGCTGAATATTGTAACAATTAGGCCTTTTTGTCGGCGATACATTTTTGTTTCCATATGTCTATTATTTTTTACTTTTTGTTAAATATTATAGACACAAAGATAAATATATTTTACATTATGTCAAATATTTTTTACATAATTTTTATATTATTTCCTTAATGCATTATAAACAAGCATAATTCTACTCATGAAATCTTCCTTGATCTAATGAATATTATTAATAGCAAGGGAAATTTATCAGAATTTTATGATGAAAGTCAACCGGATAAAGCTGGGAATATTAAACAAATGATATTTTTACCAGATATTATGTATAGGGTGTATTTTTAGAAGAATTAATTTCTGTAGATTGTAAAGTCAATCTACAGAAATTTTTGTGTTTAAAACCCATTGTATACTTTCATTTCAGTCACATTTCCTTCCTTGCCAGCAAAAACATGGAGGTTTAATCCATCTTCTTTTACGCTGTAAAGTTCATACGGAACATTTTTGTCATATACTTTTGAACTGAAAACAAAATGATCACTTGTAGGGGTTTTAACTGCCATCGAAATAGTATATCCCTCTAAACTATAAATTGTATTCATGTTATTACCATCCAAATCCATCTGTAAGATTGACTCTCCATTTACAGAAAGAATCTTTCTATCATACGTCAGATTTGGATTATAGAGATGACTTCCATATAATTTTTCACGATCTGAACTATCTGTTTTAATTCTGAAAAATCCTTTTTCATCAGTGTAACTGTTTTCGTAATTAAAGTATACATAATCGCTATTTGGTCCCCAGAATGGCATTCCTGCTGTGCTTGCCGAACCGCTATATATTACATTATCAACTATTACTGTAGTATTGCTTAATATTGTTTTTTGTTTATTTTCAATGTCTAAGCAAATAAGCCTAATGAAATTACCATATTTTTCAAAATAACTTTCAAATAATAAAATTTTAGTTCCGTCAGGTGAAACCTTAAGCCCTCCAGTACAGCTAATCGAGTCAAATAGCACTTCTTGGTTTTCACCATTTAGGTCAGTCTTTATTAATTGATTTGAAGTACTATATACTATTGTTTGGTTGTCTATAAAATCGGGAGTTGCACCATTGCTGGCAACAGTTATAGGTTCTCCTCCTGTAAGTTCAACCCATTTTATTGTATAATTATATGCCATTTCGGCAAATACAACTTTTTTCCCATCAGGTGATAGATTTATATGGGCTACCGAACTTTCCTGAAAGCCTGTTATTGAATTTACTTCTCCATTTTCACCCGGGGTCATTACAAATAACTGGTTGCCCCCCATACCGGTTAATTGTTCCCCGACATAGCAAGTATATACTACTTTGTCGTTGCTTCTGTCTTTGAGTTTCTGACAAGATATACTGATAACAGATAAAGCTACCAGAATATAAAAAAGAGGTCTTATTTTCATAATTATTAAAGTTAAAAAAAAGCGAAAATAAGAGAATTTCTGAGATTCGAAAAATTTTTATGATAACAATTATACTATTTTATCTATCAATTATTTTTGTTATTGAGGCAACTTATGAGATTATTATGATGAAAATAAACTGTCCAAAATTGGATATGTAAAAAAAATGACATATTTCTAACCAAATTTAATGGATCTTTTCTCAGCCTATTCATAAAATTATTTTTGTTAATTTTTTTATTTATCTATAGCTTTTTGATCATTTTTTCACTTTCCCGAACAATAAATAATAAAATCAATACTTCTATTGCATTTAATATATTTGTTCCATAAGGATTATCTTTTTAATCTGTAACTTTATTAAAAGAAATTTGTCATACGTTGAAATTCGATAATTAAAATAAAGGAGGAAAATGATAACGGAAACTGAAAACAAAAAAATTGAAGAGATATGCAAAAAGAGTAATAATAATGCTTCCTGTGGAGCTGTTTAAGTGTTGGGGTTCATTGTGGAGTTCAATAGCTACAATTTTTGGATAAGGGTTCTGGGCTTTTTATAAGCTATTATTTGGCCTGTATTCTTAGTTTATAAGGCTTTTATGAAGTTAGGATATAATTATTATTTTCGACATTTATTTTCATACTTTTTTTATTGTAGAAAAAAGTATACAATCCCTAAAGTTTTCGAAATCCAGTTCTTCCGAAAAAATTATATAAAAAATAATAAAATTTTGGGCATATTTTCAGGATTAAGAACCAATATACTGTTAAATTTAAACCTTTGCGAAATTTCTGCCCCCCAATTTATAATCATATTCGATCAATAAACACAATAGTGTTAAAATACATCTTTGTCTTATTTTTCAATAATAGTCATTTTCCGCGTTGCGGAGAACTGTTCAGCTTTAATTTTATAAAAATAATAACCTTGCGGTAAACCTACTGGATTAAATTCAACAGTATGTTTTCCTGAAGAAAATATTTTCCCGCCAAGTTCGGCAACCTCAATGCCAAGCATATTAAATACTTTCAACGAAACATAGGTTTTAATTGGGATTGTAAAAGTAATAAGGGCTGTTTCACTAACCGGATTTGGGTAGTTTTGGTTTAATGAATAACCGTTATTTGTTTTGATACTATTAATCCCAACCACTGTTGAGGTATCAGATATTTCAGGTTCGCAAATGTTACCGGATTCCTTGCCCATAACCGCCGGGGCATAAAGAAAATCTGAAATATTTATTTTATCAAGTTTAGCTTCATCTCCCTGAAAAGAAATAGTAAGGCTGTGTTCACCTTCTTCCAGGCTTGTGTTTATAAATTGTTCCCATTGCCAGAAGCCTGTACCCTTAACTTTGGTAAGTTCAAAAGTGCCGTCATCAATTTTTGCCCAATATGAACATGTATCTTTACTGGGACAATTAACCCGCGCAATTATGGAAAAGATACCTGCAGAATCAATGGTGAAAGGAAAAACTATTGCACTGGCATCATCGGTTGGCGCTTCTAAACTATTTTCAAAACCGGGTTTAACCATCACATATGCTTCATTTGAAGCGTCTTCATCTTCCAGGATATAATAATTATTTCCAACTGATTCACATTC
>JAFGQQ010000166.1 GCA_016935595.1 Bacteroidales bacterium | reverse complement strand
TTTTTCAGCGATATAAAAGCATTCTTCAATCTGAAGCTAATAGAGAAAAATATTGATTTTATAATTGATATAGATCCCTCCTTGCCTGTTAGTATATATATTGATGAATTAAGGTTACGGCAAATATTAATAAACCTGTTGGGGAATGCAATAAAGTTTACACATAAAGGGTATGTCAAACTTTTTGTGAAAGCAAAACCTAAAAGAAAATATACTAAAAATAAGAGTAAAGAAATTATTGATTTATATATAGATGTTGAAGATACCGGGATAGGAATATCTTCTGAATTCATTGATCAGATATTCGATTCTTTTTCCCAGCAAGAATACCAGACTTCAAAAAAATTCGGAGGAACCGGTTTAGGTCTGGCAATCAGTAAAAGGTTAATAAAGATGATGAACGGGACAATTAATGTGAAAAGCGAAATTAATAAAGGAAGTATATTTTCTATCCTGTTAAAAAATGTTCAAATTTCAAGATCAAAAACTTTTTTCAAACAAGAGGAAATTACCTTTCAAAACAATATCAAATTTAAAAAATCGAAAATTATAATCGTTGATGATGTTGAAAGTAATCGCAAATATTTAGCCAATGCCCTTAAAAACTTGGAAATGGAAGTGTATGAGGCTGATAATGGACAGGTCGCCCTTACTATTATTAAAAAAATTATACCCGATTTAGTAATTACCGACCTAAAAATGCCGGTAATTGACGGTTTTCAATTATTGGATGAAATAAAAAATAAAAAGGAACTAAAACATATTCCAGTAATTGCTATATCTGCCTCTTTCTTAGAAATAAATAATGAAAAATACAAAAATGCAAAATTTAGTAGTTATTTAATGAAGCCGCTTCAACTGGGTATATTATGCCGGGAACTTTCAAAGTATCTTCCGCATGAATTACTCGAGAAAGGAAAACAAATAAAACCAGTTCATCAACAAAAAATTTCAAAAACCGATGAAATTAAAATTTTAAATACCCTGGAAAAAGACTTTTATAAAACCTGGGAAAAATTTTCACGCCAGCAACCTATCGATGAAGTCGAAAAATTTAGTAAAGCATTAATAAAAGTAGGAAAAGATTATAATATAAATAACATAATAGAATATGGGGAAAAATTATTAATTACAATTAACAATTTCGATATTGACTTCATGTTAAAACTGCTAAACGATTTCCCCATTTTAATTAAAAAATTTAAACACAATTAATGCCAATTTTAAATGCTGTTAATAAAAGAATGCTTCTAAAAAGCATAAAAAGAAACGAGAAAAAAATAATTTTTTCGATAACAGGTATTTTGGTGATTTTTATCTTTTTATCAGTATTTGTATTTGTTAAAATCAATAAAAAATTAAAATACGAATATAGCCTGTCATTAATAAACAATATCAATACTTCGTATAATATAATCAGTAAATCTGTCATCCAGTATAAAAAAGAATGCATGAACCTTGCTACAGATAAAAAATTTATAAATATTACCAGCACATTTGTTAATGATACCCTATATTATTTTAAAAAAGAAAACAATCAAATAAATATATTACTCAATCATATTAAACCTTTTCTAAAAACCGGGCATTACGAAAAAATCGAAATAATAAATAAAAGATTCATCAATTGCTTCTCAACAAATAATAAGGATATAGCCACACAAAATGATTTATCATTACAAAATATTACGGAAATTGAAAAAGTATTTAACGGGGAAATAATTGCTTTCAACTATCAAAAAATTATAAATGATAATAATATTGATAGTTGCAAAATAGATGATAAAAATTCTAACCTAGTTATTGCCTGTCCTATTATCAATAATAAATCTCAAATTATTGCTGCTTTAATACTTTATTTAAAATTATATGATATAAATACTGATATTATTAATTCTATTAAAATTGGTGAAACCGGTAAAACTTTTTTAATAGGGGAAAAAGGCTACCAGTTATATCAAAAATTGTACACAAATCCTGATATAAATTTCAAAAGACTGTATAAAAAAAATAACCTTAAAACAAAAACAATTTTGAATAATATCCCTAATAATGAAAATATTGATTTAATAACAAATATAAAGATCTACAGAAATATTGATGGACAAAAAGTATTGGGAGTATGGTTTTGGAATGAAAATCTTAACTTGGGAATAATAAGCGAGACAGGAATGAAAGAAGCTTTTAAGCCATTTTATTTAATGTTAATTTATATTTTATTATTAATTATAATAATTATCATTATTGTTACAATTCACGAAAAATTATTTGTTCCTCTTAATATTGCACGTTTTGAAGCTGAAAATATTCAAAGGTATAAATTAGCTTTAACCGCAACGTCAGACGGATTGTGGGACTGGGATATAAAAAAAGGGAAAGTATTCTTCTCAAAACGTTACTGGCAAATTTTAGGTTTTAAAAGCGGAAAACAAGCTAAAACATTGGAATCCGGATGGTTAAAATATATTCATCCTGATGACAGGGATGTTGCATACAGTAGCCTTTTACGGTATATTGAGAAAGATAATTTTTCAAGATTCAGGCTTGAATACCGTATGATTACTAAAGGTAATGATACGATTTGGATTTTTACACGTGGTAAAGTTGTTGAAACTGATGAAAGTCAATTTGCTTCCAGGATAATTTGTACCAATATAAATATTACTAAACAAAAAAAAGCTGAACAAAACCTTAAAAGAAGTGAAGAATTTTTAAACCAGGTAATTGACCTTATTCCGCATATGATTTGGGCTAAAGATGAATTCGGGAGATTTATTCTTATAAACCAGGCTGCAAGCAAAGCTTATAATTCAACTCCAATCGAACTGCTATATAGAAGACACGAAAGCATACATCCTGATAAGGCAGAAATAAAAAACATTTTAAAAACCGATAAAAAAGTAATTAGTACGAATGAACCTCTATTTATTCCCGAAGAGAAATTTACTGATATACACGGTAAGGTGAAACAATTACAAACGATTAAAATACCATTTAAAGAATATACATACGACAGGCCGTCTGTTCTTCAGGTATCGATTGATATTACCGAACAGAAAAAAATTGAAGACTCTTTAAAAAGGGCAAAGGTAACCGCCGAATCAGCCAATAAAGCTAAAAGTGAGTTTCTGGCAAATATGAGCCATGAAATACGCACACCTATGAATTCAATATTAGGTTTTACCGATCTTTTATCGTTCCAGATAAAAGACGTACAATTAAAAAGTTATGTCGAATCAATACGAACAAGCGGTAAAAACCTGTTGGAATTAATAAATGGTATTCTCGATCTTTCAAAAATAGAAGCCGGAAAGTTGAAAATACAATATGAGTTCGTGCATGCCTATAATTTTTTTGATGAAATTCAAAGAATGTTTTCTGTAATGGCAAACAATAAAGGTTTGGAATTCATTATTGATATTGAACCAAATATTCCTGTTGCTATTAATATTGATGAATTAAGGTTAAAACAAGTTTTAATTAACCTGTTGGGCAATGCAATTAAATTTACCGATAAAGGATATGTTAAATTGCATACAAAAAATATGAACAAGAATAATAATATAAATAATAATATCGACTTATTAATTGAGGTTGAAGATACAGGGGTTGGCATTGATACGAATTTCCAAACAAGATTATTTCAGGCTTTCGAACAATATGACAGTCAATCGGCAAGAAAACACGAAGGAACAGGGTTAGGATTAGCTTTAGCTAAAAGGTTGGTTGAAATGATGAACGGGCAAATTACATTTAGCAGTGTTCAGAATAAAGGCACTATATTTAAGGTAATTCTTAATAACATACAAGTAAGTTCGAATGAGTCTGTTATTAAATCAATTGACTATGATATCGAACCTGACAATATAATTTTTAATGAAGCTACCATAATTATTGCCGATGATAATAAAATTAACCGTACTTATATTAAAGGCTCATTAAAACAAACTGCCATTAAAATATATGAAGCAGCCGATGGTTTTGAAACAATTGAACTGGCAAAAAAAATCAAGCCCAACTTGGTTATTGCCGATTTAAATATGCCGGGCATGGATGGTTATGAAATGACCAAACGAATAAAAGAAAATACGGAATTACAAAAAATACCAATTATTGCATATAGTGCATCTGTTTTGAAGAAAGAAGAAATTGATCATTATAAATTCGACGGTTTTTTGTTAAAACCAATTCAGGTTGCCCATCTTATTAAAGAAATGGCAAAATTTATAGACCATAAAAAAATTACCGATTTTAAAAAAGATAAAATAGATATCATAAAAACCGAAATACCCGAATCAGTAATTTCAAAGGTTCCCTTTATTATAAATATACTTGAATCGGAATTTTTACCAAAATGGGACAGTTTTAAAGAACAACAGCCTATGGATGAAGTTGAAAA
>JAFGQQ010000165.1 GCA_016935595.1 Bacteroidales bacterium | reverse complement strand
CAAAGAAGGTAAAAGTTTAAAGATTAATATATTACCACCTATTTGGTTAACTGATTTTGCTCTGGTTGTTTATGGTATATTTATTTTAGGATTGCTGCTTTTACTAAGATTAATAGTTTTAAAACGCGAAAGGTTAAAGTTTAAAAATGAGCAGGAAAAGCTCGAAGCACAGCGAAGGCATGAGCTGGATATGATGAAAATTAAATTTTTCACTAATATAAGTCATGAGTTCCGTACGCCTTTATCTTTAATTATTACACCTCTTCAAAAAATATTAAAGAATACTCGTGATTCTGAACAAAAAAGGCAATTTGAATTAATACACCGTAATGCAAAACGTCTGTTACACCTTGTAAGTCAGTTGCTTGACTTTAGAAAAATGGAAGTGCAGAAAATATCGTTAAATCTTATGAGGGGCGATTTTATCAAGTTTGCCAAAGATGTTTTTATTTCATTTACCGATTTGGCCGAAATAAAAAATATACAATATAACTTTCAATCTAATGTTGATGAATTATATACTAATTTTGACCATGATAAAATAGAAAAAGTGTTATTTAACCTTTTATCTAACGCATTTAAGTTTACTCATGAAAAAGACAGTATTAAATTAGCGTTAAAATATATCGAGGAAGATAAAAATATTGAGTTGTTAAATAGGACTAGTTCAAAGTTTCTTGAAATTAAGATTATTGACACTGGAATCGGGATACCTGAAGAAAAGAAGGAAAAAATATTCCAGAGATTTTTTCAAGATGATAATCAGGAGGGTTATATAAACAAAGGCAGTGGAATTGGACTGTCCTTAACCAAAGAGTTTGTTAAACTCCACCAGGGCGATATTAACGTAGTTAGTGAACAGGGAAAGGGGAGTTGTTTTATTGTACAACTTCCTGTTGATACCACAGATATTTTAAAATCAGATGATAATATTTCTATTGAAATAAAACATGATATAAAAGTTGAAGAAGATGAAATAATTGGTCACCAAAAGGATATTAGTAAAAAACCCACTTTATTAATTGTTGAGGATAATGAAGATTTCAGGTTTTATTTAAAAGATAATTTAAAGAATGAGTATAATGTTCTGGAAGCTGGCAATGGATTTGAAGGCTGGAGAGTTGTTCTTGAATCTTCACCCGATTTGGTGGTAAGCGATTTAATGATGCCTGAAATGGATGGCCTGGAATTATGTAATAAAATCAAAACCGATCAAAGAACCAGCCATATTCCTATAATTCTTTTAACTGCCCGTACGGCAGATCAACAGAAAAAGGAAGGCTTCGAAACTGGTGCTGATGATTATATAACTAAGCCATTTAATTTTGAAATTTTCGAACTGAGGTTAAAAAATCTGATTAAACAGAGGGAAGCGCTTAGGAAGTTGTTTCAGAAACAAATTGAGATTGAGCCGAGCGAGATCAGTGTTACTCCTTTAGATGAATTATTTATTAAAAAAGCCATTGAAGAAGTTGAGGAAAATATGTCAAATCCGGAATATTCAGTAACCGAACTCAGCAGGGAGCTTAATATGAGTCGTACAACACTTTATAAGAAATTGTTGGCCTTAACCGGTAAAACACCAATTGAGTTCATTCGCATTTTGAGATTAAAAAGAGCAGCACAATTACTCGGACAAAGTCAGTTATCAGTCTCAGAAATTGCCTATAAAGTTGGATTTAACGATACAAGATATTTCACAAAATACTTTAAAACAGAATTTAAGGAATTACCTTCAGTGTATGCTGCAGCGAATAAAAAAGAAAATGACCGTAAATTTAAAATATAATTATTTCCCTTTCAGTATATAAAACTGGAGTTTCCTCAAAAATAAATAATGAAAGAAGATAATTGATTTATTAAGGTTTAATTACATTGATTTAGGAAATGAAATTAAAAAGTGATTTTTTAAACTACTTTCTTTTCTTTGATAAAAGAAAGTAACAAAGAAAATTAAGGCTGGCTATTTTTTTTACAACAAAAGCTACGCAAAAATATTTCCCCGCAATTAAACATTTGCCGTTGATGGTTCTTTTATTAAAATATTTAAAATTCTATCTGTTCTAATTCTAATCAAGCTATTACAAAATTGCTTAGCTCGTAGCCATCGCTAAATATTTTTGCTTGTTTGGTTAATGCCGACCCGCCTTCCATAGTATTACGGCGGACAGGCCAACTATCAGTGTTATTTTATAAGTTAGTGAAATAAAATAACATACTTGAAGCGAGTCAGTATAAGAAAGCCTCGTAGAGGCGAAAGATTGGTAATCCCGTGCGTAAGCGCAGGGAATAAACAATACAACAAATAAGCGTTCCGCGATGTGTTCAAAATCAAAACCCGAAATCTGTCCGGAACGCAATTATTACAGGCTTTCGATAATGCTTTAAAGTAACACCATCGTCACTATGGTCTTGAATCAGCTTTTTTTAAATCCTCACTATTCATTAAACCTAAAAAATTAATTTTTAAAATAATAATTTTTGAGGAAACTCTATTTTTTAATATTTATCACTTTTATAACAAATGAATCTCTTATTAAATCATTGATTATTGATTTTTAATGTCATTTTTTAAGGAAACTCCAGTATAACAATTCAGCTCTATAATAAAAACATAATAATAAATAAATTAACATTTTTTAAATTATTTTCGCATTTTTATATAAATTCTACTTTGATAAATTATTTAAAATCAATTATAATGAAGAAAATCAAATTCTCTGTTTTTATCTTGTTTATTTTTCTGATTTCCTGTCAAATGAAAAACTATGAAGTTTATGATGATGGTATTGTCGTTAATTTAAACGAAAAATCAGGAACGAAAACAAATTTAGTAAAATTGCAGGTTGTTACGGATAAAGTAATACATATTATTGCTACTGCAGCGGATGAGTTCTCAAATGAGAAAAGTCTTATGGTGGTTGAAAAAAAAAGAGATAAAATAAATTGGAATTTAAAACAAAGATGGGGAAAAGTATATTTTTCTACTAATAAAATAAATGCCTGTATTTCTTTAAAAACCGGTGAAATTATTTTTAAGGATAAAAAAGGTGAAATTATTCTTCAAGAGAAGGTTGGAGGAGGAAAATATTTTGAGCTTTTAGAGTTGGAGGGTAAAAAGTATTATAAAATACGGCAAATTTTCGAATCACAATGTAACGAGGCTTTTTACGGATTAGGCCAGTATCAGCATGATGAAATGAATTATAAAAGAAAGAACGTTAATCTTACTCAGCATAATATTGTGGCAGTGGTTCCCTTCCTTGTTTCATCCAAAAATTATGGTATGTTATGGGATAATTATTCAATTACTAAGTTTGGTGATATACGTGACTATGCTCCAGTTTCAGAATTAAAACTTTACTCAAAAGACACTATTGAAGGGGGGTTAACAGCTACTTATGAATCGGCATATATTGATGGGAAAATATATGAACAGCGTATTGAAACGAAAATAGATTATAAATACAATGACAGTTTTGAAAATATGCCTGTTGAAGTGCGAAGACAAAATGCCAATATTACATGGGAAGGATTTATTGAATCGGATGTTACCGGTGAGCATGAATTTTTATTATACTCTTCGGGCTATACCAAACTCTGGATTAACGATGAACTTATGATTGATTGCTGGAGGGCAAACTGGAATCCCTGGTCCAGGAAAATTTATATCCAAATGGAAGAGGCGAAAAAATATCCATTTAAAATTGAATGGCTATCTCAAGGCGGATACATTGGATTAGACTATTTGAGTCCTTTGGATACAAAAGAAAAAAACGAGCTTTCTTTTTATTCAGAAGTAGCTGATGAAATAAATTATTATTTTATTTACGGGGAAAAAGTTGATGATATCATTAAGGGGTATCGTGAAATTACCGGGGAAGCTCCAATTATGCCGAAATGGGCAATGGGCTTGTGGCAATGCAGAGAAAGATATAAAACACAGGAGGAATTATTATCAGTAGTTAAAGAATTTAGAAAACGAAAAATACCATTGGATAATATTGTACAAGACTGGAGATATTGGGAAGATGATAAATGGGGCAGTCACGAATTCGATCCTAAACGGTTTCCTGATCCGGAAGGAATGATTAATGAGCTTCATAATAAATTGAATGCCAGGATAATGATTTCTGTATGGCCTAAGTTTTATGAGGGAATTGAGAATTATAAAGAATTTGAAAAAAATGGCTGGATTTATCCTTATAATGTTGAAATCCAACGAAAAGACTGGATAGGTTATGTATCTTCTTTTTATGATGCATTTAGTCCGGGTGCAAGAAAACTATTCTGGGATCAAATGAACCGGGAATTATTTAGCAAAGGCATTGATGCCTGGTGGATGGACGCCACTGAACCCGATATTCAATCGAATGTATCAATTGAAGAAAGGAAATTATTGATGTCACCTGTTGCACTTGGTCCTTCTGCAAAATATTTTAATGCTTATTCTTTAATGCAATCAAAAGGAATATATGAAGGCCAGATGCAAACAAATCCTGATAAAAGAGTATTTATTTTAACCCGTTCTGCATATGCAGGGCAGCAAAGATATGCGGCTGCAACATGGAGTGGTGACGTTGCTTCGCGCTGGTACGATCTAAAAGCTCAAATATCAGCAGGTATAAATTTTTCAATCTCTGGAATACCATACTGGACAACTGATATAGGAGGATTCTCGGTTGAAAGCAGTTATGAGCAGGGGAAAGGCATGGACATTGAAGAATGGCGTGAGTTTATGACAAGGTGGTTTCAGTTTGGTGCATTTTGTCCATTATTCAGGGTGCATGGCCAGTTCCCTCCCAGGGAAATGTATATTGTTGCTCCTGACGACCATATAGCATATCAGTCTATGTTATACTATGATAAATTACGGTACAGGTTGATGCCATATATATATTCACTTGCAGGTCATACCTATCATAAATCATATACAATTATGAGGGCTTTAATAATGGATTTTAAAGATGATTCTAAAGTATATAATATTGGAGATCAGTACATGTTTGGCCCATCTTTACTGGTATGTCCGGTTTATGAATATAAAGCACAAGATCGAAATGTTTATTTACCCGCTTCAAATGGATGGTATGAATTATATTCAGGAAAATATTACCAGGGCGGACAGGAAATACAGGCTCATGCACCTTTCGATAAAATTCCCGTATTCGTTAAAGAAGGCTCAATTATACCATATGGTCCGGAAATACAATATACTACTGAAAAACCTGCCGATCCACTGACTTTATTTATTTATACCGGTAATGATGCCTCTTTCGATTTATATGAAGATGAGAATATAAACAACAATTACTTAAAAGGTCAGTATTCGATAATTCCTTTTAAATATAGTGAAAGTGACAAAGTTTTAACTGTTGGAAAACGAATTGGTGATTTTTCTGGAATGTTACAAACACGAACAATAAATGTTGTTTGGGGAGATAAGGATACTCCGGTAAAATTAAATTTTGATATAAAGCCTGATCAAATTTTGATTTATGAGGGAGATGAGCTATCCATTAAAATGAATTGATTATTTTTTAAATTGAAATATTGATAATGTGAATTAAGAGTTGAAAATTATCTTAGTTGCATAAATTGATAATTTTTAAAATCAAAATGTTACTTGGTTTCATTTTGTGGGATTTGGTGATTTGGTGCCTTTGTGGCTATTTAGCTTTTTGCCACCAAAACACAAAAACACCAAGATACTCAAAGACT
>JAFGQQ010000164.1 GCA_016935595.1 Bacteroidales bacterium | reverse complement strand
CCTTAGCTGGTCGCCCACACACCAAAAAGCTATACCTTTTGGATTTGTTGTATCTTTTCTGATTCTTCCAACATAAACTTCATCTTTACCAGCAACAAACAGGGGCATTGGGTATTTTTTATTTGAAGGATCATCCTCAACAATTATACCCTCAGCATTTTGCAAAGCTTTTTTTACTTCTTTAACTGATAGTTCCTTTTCAGTTTCAATCCAAACTGCTTCTGAATGTGCCCGTCTAACAGGAACTCTAACACATGTTGTACTTACCTTAATATCAGAATGCATAATTTTCCTGGTTTCATAATGAGATTTCATTTCTTCTTTAGTATAATCATTATCAAGAAAAATATCTATTTGCGGAATAATATTAAATGCCAATTGATACTGGAAATTTTTTATAGTTGGCTTTTCTCCGTTGATAATTTGTTTAGTCTGTTCTTCAAGTTCAAGCATAGCAGAAGCTCCTGCACCACTGGCAGCCTGGTATGTAGCGAGATGAACTTTAATAATATGTGAAAGTTCCTCAATTGGCTTTAAAGCTACAACCAAGGGTATAGTTGTACAATTAGGATTAGCGATAATATTCCTCGGTTTGTTTTTGCAGTCTGCAGCATTAACCTCAGGTACTACCAAAGGAATATCATCTTCCATTCTGAAAGCACTTGAATTATCAATCATTACAGCACCATGTTTAGTAATTGTCTCAGCATATTCGCGTGATGTACTAGCACCTGCTGAAGTCAGTGCTATATCAATATCTTTAAAATCATCATTGTGTTTTAATTCTTTAACCATTAATTGTTTGCCTTTAAAATTATAAGTTCTGCCTGCACTACGCGACGAGCCAAAAAAAACTAATTCATCCAAAGGAAAATTTCTTTGTTCCAATATTTTTAAAAACTCCTGGCCAACTGCACCGCTGACCCCAACGACTGCAACTTTCATTGTTAAATTTTTTAATTAATTTATAGATTAATTTTAATTTCAAGTGGCAAAATTCGGAAATAATATATTTTTTTAAAAAAAGATATAAATATTTAACAAAAAAAATAATTGATGTGGAAATATCATGCAAATATATTGCAAATGTGAAATATGTAAATAATATATTCAAACTCCATATTAAGCTATTAAATTATAATTTGTGTTATTTGTTAACTTTAAAATTATTTTTTATCTGTAATTTTTTGCAATATATTTACCACATAAATTATATGTATTATTAAGCGAAAATATTACAGAAGTGAGATTCACTAATATATTTATAAGTTTAATTTTTATTGTTCAAACAATTACTTCCTATTCGCAATTTAGTGATGACTTTTCAGATTTAGAATTTTTTATAAATCCTACATGGTTTGGCGATACAGGAGTATTTATTATTTCAACTGATAACATGCTTCAATTGTTTGCTCCTGCTGAAACCAATACTAAATATTTAGCAACTAGTTCTAAAGCAATAAACAATGCTACATGGGAATTTTATGTTCAATTGGATTTTAATCCATCTTCTTCAAATTATACTGATGTTTATTTGGTATCCGACCATGAATTATTAACTAGTTCATTAAGTGGCTATTTTGTAAGGATTGGAAATACCCATGATGAAATTAGTTTATACAGGCAGGATGATGAATATATAACTAAAATAATTGACGGCGTTGATGGTGAGTTGGATACACCTGGTGTTCATACAAGAGTAAAAGTTACACGCGATATTAATGGAAACTGGAAATTATATGTTGATACTTTGGGAGGTTCTGCCTACAAATTGGAAGGTGAAATTTTTGACGATACTTTTATAAAGAGCAAATACTTTGGAATTAAATGTGTTTTTTCCTCAACAAGAGCTGATAAATTTTATTTTGATGATTTTATTGTTTCCGGTAAACCATTTTTAGATACTATACCACCAACTATTATAAACCTTGATGTTTTATCTTCAAATATTTTAAAAATCACATTTTCCGAATCAATGAATTTTGAAACGATTACAAATAATACCAACTTTCAGGTTGATAATTTTTTGGGTAATCCTGATTCTATAATATCTGATACTTCATTAAATAATACATATTTATTAATATTTGAAAATGAATTTAAATCAGGAATTTCATATACTATAAATATCCAAAATATTACAGATGAAAGTGATAATCTAATTGAAATATCTCAATTTCAATTTTATTATTATAAAGCAAAGCCCTTTGATATTGTTATAAATGAACTCATGATCGATCCTTCTCCTTCAATTGCATTACCTGAATATGAATACATTGAATTGTATAATAATTCATCATACAATATTGATTTAACTGGCTGGAAATTTTTAATCAATGAAAAGTATTACAATTTACCTGATTCTAATTTGAATACAAAAGAGTATCTATTAATAACCGCTAAAGAGGCCGAGAGTTATTTTTTAAATTTTGGAAAAGTATTAGGGTTAGAAGACTTTGCTGCTTTAAACAATGAAGAGGCAAATATTGAATTAATCGACAACACAGCAGATGTAATCTTTTTTATAAATTACACTGATGAGTGGTATCATGATGTTTTTAAATCGGAAGGGGGTTGGTCAATTGAAATGATCGATCCAGATAATCCTTGTGAGGGAATTAATAATTGGAAAGCTACAAAAAGTTATTTAGGAGGAACACCATGTTCATTAAATTCAGTTTTTGAAAGTAATCCGGATAATGAAAATCCAATAATCCAAAGAGCTGGAATTATTGGAGATAGTATAATTAGATTATATTTTAATGAACCAATAACTTTTACTGGAAATAATATTAATAATATATTTCAGGTAGATAATAAAATTGATAATCCAATTAAAGTGAATATTAATCCTCCCGGTTATTCAACTTTAGATTTAATATTTCCAGTATCTTTTAAACCTGGAATAATTTATACTATTGATTTAATTAAAGATAGTATATGCGATTGTGTTTTAAATCCATTAAATGTATCTCAACCAGTAAAATTTGCATTACCCGATTCCATTGAGTTTAATTATATAATCATTAATGAAGTGCTATTTAATCCGATTTATGATGGAGTTGATTTTGTTGAATTGTATAATCCAACAGAAAATACATTCGATATAAATGACTTGTGTTTGGTTAGTATAGATGAATACACCGGAGAATATTCAACAGGTTACGATATAATTAATGAAAGTTATTTAATGTTACCTGATGAATATATTGTTATTTCTGAAAACGGTGAAAAAGTAAAAGATCAATATAACATTATCAATCATAATAATTTTATTGATGTGAAAGATTTGCCAACTTTCCCAAATAATGAAGGCCGTGTAATTATTGTTGATAAATGGGAAAATGTTATTGATGATTTTTTATATAATGAAGAAATGCATTTTCCTTTGTTATCTAGTTTTGAAGGTGTTTCACTTGAAAGGATTAATCCGTGGAAACCAACCAATGATTTAAATAATTGGCACTCTGCTGCAGAAACTGTTGGTTTTGCTACACCGTGTTATCAAAATTCACAATATAAAGAGCATGATTCCGATGAACAGATAAAAATATCTCCTGTTGTGTTTTCCCCGGATAATGATGGTTATGATGATTTTCTTACAATTGAATTTGTTATTGAAGAACCAGGATATGTTTGTACAATTATTATTTATGATTCAAGAGGGAGAAAAATAAAGAATCTGGTCAATCATAAATTAATTGAAATTTCAGGTTCATTTATATGGGATGGTACGGATAATAATAGTCAACTAGTACAAATAGGCCATTATGTTATTCTTATTGAATTATATGATGCCAAGGGAAAATCAAAGAGGATCAGGAAGACTTGTGTGGTGGCTAAAAAATTAAAATGACAAAAAATAATTATATAATTTGAATTATATTAAAATTTTAATTTGGTTTTTGTATTGTCAATTCCTGTAAATTCTTTTTTGCTAATTCAAAATCCGGTTTTATTTGTAATGCTTTAATATAAGATTCTTTGGCTTTGTCTAGTTTCCCCTGTATTTTATATAAATTTCCCATATCGCAATATACTTTATAATTGTAAGGACTTAACGTTAATATCTGTTTTAATTGTAATAATGCTTTATTATATTGGCCTTTATTTGAATAGGCTATTGCCAGGTTTGCATGAAACAAACTTTCGTCAGGATCCAATTTAACGGCTTCATTTAAATAAATAATTGCATTTTCCGGTTGTTTAAGCCTTAAAAATAAATAACCTAAATAATATTGACATATAGAGCTTTTCGGATTTAATTTTGCTGCATTAATGGCTGATTGTAATGCTTCCTGATAATTTTTTTTAAGTATTAAGGCCCATGATCTCACTAACCATAAACTCCCTATAGAAGGTTGATTTTTTAATATAACATTTGCATTTGATAAAATAACATCGATATTTTGTGGCTTAGTGTTAAGATAATCTCTAATTATTCCTAAAGCATATTTTTCTAATTCTAAAAGGGATTTATTATCGGGAATAACACTTAATCCTGTATAACAATTTTGTAATATAACCAATGGATTATTAATAAATCTCGATTGAATTAATATATTCGAAATAGAATTGTATAATTCATGCACTTGTAACCATTCTTTTATATCTTTATCTGAAATGCCATTCCAGTCAATTTTTTCAACTAGGTTATTTTGATGAATTTCTTCAATAAATTGTCTGAACCATTGCTTTTTAATATTCTTCTTTTCATTAATATCAGTATTGAATTCAACATATGGGTTGTAGTCACTATTAATTGTATATTTGTCCAGATAATTACTAAGTCCCTCCTGATCTCCTATATAACAATTTAAAACATCGTGAGAATTTGAAAAATTTATATAGTCAACACTGCTCTGAACCTTGTTTTTATTTAGCTCACTGTTTATATGATGTATAGAATATTTTTGAGGATCATTACTCCCTACTAAAAATATAAAATCATATTCATTTGGAGCAGTTACAGATAACCACATTGATATATAAGGAAATACTTCTTTAAAAGTTCCTAATATACTATTTGTACATGAAATTGGAATTTCACTTATTGGTAACCAGCAACCTAAAACACCTCCCGGATTTAATCTTTTTCGTGCACTTCGAAAATATTCTTGTGTATATAATGAGGCATTTTCAGCTATTTGTTTTGGATTTATGGCGTCTGTAACAATTAAATCATATTTTTTATCAGTAAGATGCAAATAGTTTTTAGCATCCATATAAATTACATTCACTTCTTCATCAATGTGCTCGTTTAAATTTATATGTTTGAAATATTCCAAAGATACGTCAACTAATTCAGGAGCAATCTCAACAACATCAATATTTTTCAGATCATGATCTGATAAACACTTAGAAGATTCACCTGATCCAAACCCTACTGAAAGTGCACTTTGTGTGTTTTTATTTATAATAACTCCTAAATGTCCTAAAATTTTTTGTGTAATACGGAAACCTTCGTAATCTCCGGCAACCTGGACTCCTGAAGTTGCTAATATAAGCTCATTATCTTCGCCAAGATGAACCGAAACAGTTGTATTGACACCTTCTTTTATGATCAGAGGAAAAGTATCTTTCTTTGCAATAGTGACAAATTGCCGTTTAAACAAATCTTGTGGTATAAGAAAAACAATAATTGTAATTCCTAAAGCAATTGTTATGTAAGAGATTCTATATAAAATTTTGTTTTTTATAATAAATAATACTGTCATTAAACTTCCTATCCAAATTCCAATTAATCCTAAAATTATTATAGAATATTGAACTCCCAGTAAGGGAATAAAAATAAATCCAACTATTAAACCACTTAATACAGCACCTATGGTATTGATCCCATAAACAATTCCGGTTGATTTTCCAACTTTATGTTTATAATTTCCCCAAGCTTGTAATGCTAAGGGAAATCCAATTCCCATAATTATTGCAGGAATAAAAAATAAAGAAAAACTATTGAAAATAGGAAAAAATAAGGTTCGCACATTAGCATTTTCCCAAAAATTAATTGTTTTTGCAACAAAATCGGGCATTAAATTCGAATGCCAGGTATTAAGAAAATTGATATAGAAAACGCCTACAATTCCTAAAAGTGTTAAACTAATCCCAAAGGCTAGAACAGGATATTTTAATATTTTTGATAACCTGCTACCTATCCATACACCCAAAACATTACCAAGCAGATATATTGTAAGTACTGCTGAAAATACATAAGTTGTTCCCCCAATTAAGAAAACAATACTACGCATCCATATTAATTCATATCCTATACTTATTAATCCACTGCAAAAAATTGCAATTAACAATATCGATGTGTTAAATTTTGTTGTTTTTTCTGATTTTTCAATTTGTATATCATGAATTGATCTTGATGTTTCAGTTGAAAAATCATGTGAAAGTGATAATATCCATCCACCTATTGCAACAATCAAATTTATTATTGCTGCAAAATATACTGTGCCCATAACTCCTATTACCCTGATTAAGACAAATCCGGCTAAAAAACATCCAAGTGCAGCACCCAACATATTCAAAGCGTATAATCTACCTACTAATCGTCCCATTCGTTCTTCTAATGATGTAACATATCTACCTAATAAAGGTAAAGTACTTCCCATAATCATTGCCGGTATTAGAAGCAAAAGTGCTGATACAACAATTTGAATAAATAATAAAATGGGAGGAGAAGATGTGAAACTGGAATAAAAATACTGGTAGGCATTATCCGTTAGTTTTAAAGCATAAGGAAATAAAACAGCTGATATAGTAGCGCCAAATTCCAGAATTGCATATAAACGTAAACGGTTTTTTATATTATCTGCGTATTTGCTCATAATAAACGAACCAAGTGCTAAACCACCCATAAACACAGATACAACAATACTGGATGCATATACGGTATTTCCTATGCTTAATTTTAAAAGTCGAAACCATACTACCTCATCAATTAAAGAACAAATGCCTGAAAGGAAATATATTAGAATAATTAATTTTGAAGCAATATTTGAGGAGTTTTTCTTATATGTCTTATTAATGCTTTTTGAAAAGGCTTTCTTAAACATAAATATTATTTATTTAGTCATTTGATAATGTGATTGCCGAAAATATAAAAATAGATTTATATTAAAAAATTATTTCCTTTCCTATAACCTTAATTGAATTATTTTAAAAGTTGATTTTAATAAAATAATTAAATTTCATTTAATAAATACTCATCAATCATTTGTTTAAACATTGCTTTTGTTTCCTCTGGTGTACGGGCAATACCTGCACTCATCCTGGGTTGCCCTTCTAATGGACAAAATAGAAATGCAGGAATACTTTGAACTCCAAATACCGCAGCCAGCTCTTGTTCCTTTTGGACATCTATTTTGTATATATGTATTTTATTGTGATATTCAATTGCCAATTCTTCAAGAATAGGAGCAGTAATTTTGCAAGGTGCACACCAGTCAGCGTAAAAGTCTATTAAACAAGGTTTAGTTCCTTCAAATACCCAAACATTTGGATTTTTTTCGTAATTCATTACCTTTTCTAAAAAATCTTGCTTCGTAAGCTTAATAGTTCCCTGGTATGTATTTTCAGTATTTATACTTTCTTTTTCCCTTGTAACTTTCATATTATCGCTACTATTTCCACACCCTATTAAAATAGTTATCAATAATACAAGATTGATAAAAAATATACGTCTCATTTTGATAAGTTTTATTTGTAAATATAACAAATTAATTCTGTTTTAGTTTAAATTCATTTCAAATGCCTTGTACGGACAAGCTTTCAAGCATTTCTGACATGAATTGCATTTCTCTTTATAAATTATCGGTGTTTGAAATGGATGATCCTGTAAAATTGTTTCGGCTGGATAAATATTTATTACCGGGCAATAATGATTGATTGGGCAAATAGAATTATTAATATTGATTTCTTTTTATTGCTTTAATAATGTTTATTATTTGATTTGGTTGAATTACACCGGCCTGATTCCATTTTATCTCGCCATTATTAAATACCATTAAGGCAGGAATACTTTTTATAACATAATATATATCGTATGTTAATTTGATATTAATAAAGACCATAATAATTACTTAGAAAATCTCGTCTAATTTTTTTTAATACTTATTATAAAATGAAATTGCACAGAATAAAAAAAATTGTAATTCAATTTTAAGTCATAATAAAGTGGTTATATTTTATAATGACTTCCAATGATAGACATGAATATTTTAGATGGTAGTAATCCTTTAAGTTTTGCGAAAATAATTTGCCCGGGTTTGCCAATTAAGTACCTCATTTTTGGAGATTTTTTATTTATTATATTGTTAATTTTTTTTGCAATTTTGATTGGATTTGCACCATTTCTCTCATCATTTTCTATAACTTGAAGTGTTTTAGTAAATTGTTCGCTATATAAACCTGTCTTTGATTTTTGAGTTATTTTTCTGTTATCTGTAAAATTAGTTTTAAAATCACCGGGATTTATTAATACTATTTTAATTCCTGTATTTTTTAATTCGTAGCGTAATGATTCACTTAAACCCTCAATTGCGAATTTTGTGGCTGAATACATTCCCTGAAAAGGTAATCCCATTAAACCTCCTAATGAGCTGATATTGATAATTATACCCTGTTTCTTTTCTCTCATTATGGGAATTACAGCCTTGCAGACATTTAGAGTACCAAAAAAATTTGTTTTAAATTGTAAGTCTATTTCTTCATTTGTGTTATCTTCTATTGCTCCACCAATACCCATACCCGCATTGTTAATTAATATATCAATCCCTTTTTCTTTTGAAAGAATAAAATGAATGGCTTTCTCAATGGATGAATTTGAAGTAATATCCATTGTAATAATTTCATATAAGTTGGATTTTTCAATAGAATTACGACATGTACCATACACTTTGTATCCCTTATCGGATAGATATTTAGCGCATGCTTTTCCAATACCTGAGGATACGCCCGTAATTAAAATAACTTTTTGTGTCATATAAATTTATATAGCTTTCTAAATTTTCAATTTCTAATTTAGGAACTATTTCCAACATGTTGGCACACTGATAGAATTTTTTAAATGCGAAATCAACCTGTTGCTTTGTATGAGTAGCCATGAGAGAGAAACGAATCATACATTGGTCTTTACTAACGGCTGGTGATACTATAGGATTTACGAATATTCCTTCTTCAAAAAGCAATTGAGTTAATTTAAGTGTTTTAAATTCATTACCAATATATATAGGTATTATTGGAGTTTCAGCTCTGCCGGTGTTAAAGCCAAGGTCATTGAATCCTTTCAAAGCATAATTTGTAATTTCCCATAGATTATGAATACGCTCAGGTTCATTTTTCATTATTTCCAATGAAGCCAGCACAGCGGCTGTAGATGCCGGACTAATACTGGCACTAAAAATAAGAGACCGGGCATTATGGCGGAGATAGTTAATTGTATCAAAATCACTAGCAATAAATCCACCAATTGAAGCAAAAGATTTGCTGAATGTACCCATTATTAAATCAACCTCGTTAGTCAATCCAAAATGTGCTGCTGTACCATTGCCATTTTTACCCAAAACGCCAAATGCGTGTGCGTCATCTACCATTATTGTAGCTTTATATTTTTTTGCCAGCTTAACTATTTCAGGAAGTTTAACAATATCACCATCCATGCTAAAAATTCCATCAACAACTATGAGTTTAATCACGTTAGGCTCACATAATATTAATTTAGATTCAAGCGATTCCATATTGTTATGATCATATTTCAATACTTTTGAAAAGGATAACCTGCTTCCCTCAATAATAGAGGCATGATCAAGATTATCAAGCAAGATATAATCACTTCGGTTTGTTAATGAGGAAATAACACCTAAATTAACCTGAAATCCTGTACTAAATATAATTGCCTCATCTTTATTTACAAACTCAGCTAATTTTTGTTCCAGTTCTTTATGAATATCAAGTCTGCCGTTTAAGAAAGGTGAACCTGCACAACCTGTTCCATATTTATCAATTGCTTTTTGGGCAGCTTTTATTACTTTTGGATGATTTGTTAATCCTAAATAACTGTTTGATCCGAACATAATAATTTTTCTGCCATTAATTATTACTTCGGTATCCTGATTTGATTCTATTGCCTTGAAGTATGGATAAATACCTGATTTTTTAACTTGCTGGGGAACAGTATATTGTGACGTTCGTTTTCGTAATAGGTTCATAAATTATTATTTATAAAATCATATTATTT
>JAFGQQ010000163.1 GCA_016935595.1 Bacteroidales bacterium | reverse complement strand
TATTTAGTTTAAGCCTCTGAAGTTAATACATTCTTTCGAAGTATTTTGGTACTATTATGCCTTTTCATTTTGCTTCTTACAAATTAAACCCAAATTACGCAATAGGTGCGATGGAAATGAGCGAACTATTGCGTTAGTTAGGTTAACCCCATCCGATAGCTATCGGATTAGTGTTTGTTTCAATCTTAAAAATATATGATTGATTACATCCCGAAAGCCTTCGGGATTATCGTTTAAGCTTTTTCTAAAGCATAATTTGGGTTAAATAGCTTTGTAGATTTGCAGTGTGGAAACGTAGGTTTATAAAAATTAAAATTTACGGAATGATTATAAAAACAACTCATATTTTTTATATTTCTTAATCCTATAAAAATTCCACAAAACTTTAAGTGCAAAATCACAATTCAATTAGATAAGTAAGGTGGTTGTATGCATTCCCCGTATTAACCTTAATTTTATTGAGTATTTGTGAAAATGGTTAAAAAATTATACTTTTATTAATAATTATTTCATAATTTTTACTTCTTTGAAAATTTACATCAAAAATATGGTTTGTATCCGCTGCCAAATGGTAGTAAAGGCTGAACTGGAAAAACTAGGTTTACATTTTGTTGATGTAAAAATTGGAGAAGCAGATATAATTGAAACTATCACTCAAAAACAACTTGATCAGTTAGATAAGGCTTTAAAAAAGTCAGGATTGGAACTGATGGATGATAAAAAAAGTGTTATTGTAGAAAAAACTAAGAATGCTGTTATCGAATTAGTGCACTATACCGAAGATCAATTAAAAATAAACCTCTCTGATTTCCTTAGCGAAAAGCTTAATTATAATTATACTTATTTGGCTAATTTATTTTCGGAGGTTAAAGGCATTACTATTGAAAAATTTTATATAACCCATAAAATTGAAAAGGCAAAAGAATTAATTGTATACGATGAGCTTAATCTCTCAGAAATTGCATTTAAGTTGCATTACAGCAGTGTTGCTCATCTTTCAAATCAATTTAAAAAAATTACAGGATTAACCCCATCACACTTTAAAAAACTAAAACACAAAAGGCGAAGCACTCTTGAAAATGTGGGAATAATGTAATTTTTTTTTAAAATTATATAATATAAAAAAAATTAAATTCCCGAATTTTATTATCGATTTAAATATAAAAGCAGATTAGTTTTTTTACTTTCTATAACTAAATCTTACAATGTCTGCAATTTATTGCCATAGCAGTTTTTACTCATATTTCTGCTAATACAAAATTATTAAGTTATATCATCTTAAAAACTATAAATGAATAAAACATTAAATATTACCGCAGCACTACTTCTTATCATCTGGACTTTCATTTTTTTTGGATTTGAAGTACACAGAACTATTCATGCTCTTCCGGTTTTAGCATGTATAATTATTTTAGTAAATACTTTATACAAAAAAAAATAACGTCAACCTATTCAATTCCGGTTATATCAGTTACATCTGTAAGTGATAGTTAATTTTTCATGTGATAAAATAATTTAACAAAAAACATGATTAAAACACCAAGAATTGTTCACCAAAACAATTAATAGAGAGGTATGGAGAATATTACCTGAAAGAAATTATTAATAAGGATCATTAAACTTTAATCTTTATTAAATATATGATGTAATCATTATAAGAAAGCAAATATATATAGATGCCATAAAAAAATAATAAATAATTCTAACAATAAAAATTAAAAAATGAATGTATTATTAGTTTACCCAAAATACCCTGATTCGTTCTGGAGCTTTACACATGCGTTAAAATTTATTTCTAAAAAAGCTGCTGTCCCACCTCTCGGATTAATAACAGTATCTGCAATGCTTCCAGATACTTGTCAAAAAAAATTAGTTGATATGAATGTTTCTGCGCTTCACACAAATGATATTAGTTGGGCCAATTATGTTTTTATCAGCGCTATGTATATCCAAAAAGACTCGGTTAATAAAATTATTACAGAATGCAAGAAAAATGGTGTGAAAATAGTTGCCGGAGGTCCTTTATTTACGCAGGAATATAAAAATTACCCTCAAATAGATCATTTTATATTAAATGAAGCTGAAATTACCATGCCCTTATTCCTTAAAGATTTAGCCAATGGAAAAGCTAAAAGAATATATAAAACTGCTAAATATGCCGATCTATCCTTAACTCCGGTTCCCGATTATCATTTGTTGCAAAGAAAAAAATATGCGTTTATGAATTTGCAGGTTTCGCGTGGATGCCCATTTGCATGTGATTTCTGCGAAATAACGACTCTTCTTGGCCATAAAGTTAGGTTGAAAAGCCCCAGCCAAATTATTAATGAGCTGGAAGCGTTATATAATTTAAATTGGGTTGGACCAGTATTTATTGTTGACGATAATTTTATTGGAAATAAAAAAATGGTAAAAGAAAATTTGCTCCCGGCTATGAAAAGTTGGATGCAAACCCATAAATTCCCGTTTTCTTTCAATACAGAAGCTTCAATTAACCTGGCAGACGATAAAAAATTAATGAAATTAATGGTTGAAACAGGATTTCAATCCGCCTTCATAGGCATCGAAACACCTGAAATACAGTCGTTACATGCTTGCAATAAAGTACAGAACAAAAACCGTGATCTAATAGAGAGTGTGAAAAAAATACAAAATGCCGGCATTCAGGTATCAGGAGGATTTATTGTTGGTTTCGACAGCGACACCCCATCTGTTTTTCAGCGTCAAATTGACTTTATACAACAAAGCGGCATAGTTTCAGCAATGGTTGGCTTATTAAATGCACCCAAAAACACCGCCTTATACAAAAAACTGGAAGCAGAAAACCGGTTAACTACCGAAGCAACCGGCAATAATACGGATTTATCGATGAATTTTATACCGAAAATGAACTACGATGAACTATTAGAAGGGTATAAAAAGATAATTCATAATATTTATACAACTAAACCTTACTATAAAAGGTTGCGACTGATGTTATTAAATTATAATCGGTTTTATAACGGGAGAATAAAAACCAACTTTTCTCTTTTCAAAGCATTTTTTAAATCTATTTTTATTATTGGTTTAATAAATAAAGGAAGAAGGGAATACTGGAAATTAATTGTATGGACACTATTCCACCGTCCAAGATCAATTGTTGATGCTGTTACATTTACTGTTTACGGATATCATTTTCGAACAATTTATGGATTGAGATAATAAACCACAAAATGTGTGAATGATGTAAATTAAACATTCAATTATACAACACTTTCCTTAATCTGTTGAAGTACCTTTATGTAATAACTAAATAAAATAATAATATGCAAACCACAGAAATTGAAAAATCAAAATCGCATATCCTCATTGAAATAATTGAGTACGTTCCTAATTCGGTGGTTAGCAAAACAATAATTAAAAAAACTACCGGAAATATCAGCGTTGTAGCTATAGACACTGGGGAAGCTTTAGCGGAAAAAATTTCTCCTTTCGACACCTTTCTTCAAATCATTGAGGGAAATGCAGAAGTCGTTATTGATGAAAAATCGAATATGTTACAAACGGGGCAAGCCATAATAATACCAGCCCATGCATCAAATATTGTTAAAGCCAATGAACGTTTTAAAATGATATTAACCATTATTAAAAGCGGATATGAAGGTAGCTCAATATAAAATATATGTATTTATTAAATAATCCTAAAAACAAAAATCATGTCAAAACAAAAAGAAGGAAAAGAAAAAAAGAATAATAAAAAGGAACCCTTAAAAAACCTGAAAGAGAAAAGAGCTGCAAAAGCAGCCAAACGTAATGAAAAAAATAATACAAGTAAAATTCTAGCTTAGTCAATAATATTGAGTTACTTAAACGGTTTATATTC
The DNA here is from genome assembly GCA_016935595.1 of Bacteroidales bacterium. Next base: position 3,520 of record JAFGQQ010000163.1, on the reverse strand, counting down.
AAATACAATTTCTTAGTCTGGCCGTATTACCTCATCATTGTTACAACATAGGGAAAAAATGAAAATTGCTTTTATTGGCACATATCCGCCACGAGAATGCGGCATTGGTACTTTTACACACAACCTCTACAACTCAATGTTAGCTGAGAATGATACAAAAAAAAATGAGCATGAGGGTTTTGTGATTGCCTTAAACGACAACGATCTTTTATATGAATATCCGGAAGAAGTAAAACAAACCATTAGACAGGAATATCAGGAAGATTATTTAAAGGGTGCTAAATTTATTAACCTAAGCGGCGCTGATCTTTGCATTCTTGAACATGAATTTGGTATTTTTGGCGGCCAGAGCGGGGTTTATATTCTTCCTTTACTCCATAGACTGGAAATTCCTCTAATTGTAACACTACATACTATTCTTAAAACTCCATCATATAACGAAAAAGCAATTTTATTTGAAATATGTAAAATGGCACATAAAGTTGTTGTGATGAGTCACAAGGCAATTGAATTCCTGATAAATGTATACAATGTACCGAAAAATAAAATCGTATTTATAGAACATGGTGTACCTGATATTCATTTCAGCCAGGAAAAATCGAAAAAAGAGTTTAAGCTTGAAAGTAAGAAGGTGATGCTAACATTCGGATTTATTGGACGTAATAAAGGAATTGAAACTGTAATAAAAGCTTTGCCTAAAGTGGTTGAAAGATATCCCAACGTAATTTATATTGTTTTAGGCAAAACACACCCTAATGTGATGAGACATTCTGGTGAAGAATATCGGATTTTCTTAATGCGTTTGGTTAAAAACCTTCAATTGGAAAAGCATGTTACATTTCTCAATGAGTTTATAAATGAACAAGATTTATTCAAATACCTCTATGCTTCTGATATTTATATCACACCATATTTGAACGAAGCTCAAATTACAAGTGGAACGCTCTCGTATGCAATTGGTGTTGGATCAGCTGTTATTTCTACTCCCTATTGGCATGCCGAAGAACTATTAGCCGAAGGAAGGGGAAGGCTTTTTAATTTTAATGATTCAGACCAACTTAGCTCCATTTTAACAGAACTTTTTAATAAACCTAAAGAGCTCATTGAGCTTAAAAGAAAAGCATATGAATATGGCAGGAAAATGACCTGGCCAAAAACAGGAAAAAAATATATTACTCTCGCTTCAACAATTTTGATGGATAAACAAGAGCCCATTGAAAAAAAAGAGTCTGTGCTGGATATGCTTATTTTGCCACCATTTTCCTTAACACATATCAATCGTCTTACAGACGACACGGGTATCATTCAACATGCAAAATTTGGCATTCCAAATTTAAAAGAAGGATATTGCCTGGATGATAATGCGAGAGCTTTACTTATGGTGTTAATGGCTTATCGACAGACAAAAAATACCAGGGCACTTGAATTATCGCCTATCTATTTAAGCTATATTCATTATATGCAAAATGCAAACGGCACTTTCAGAAACTTTCTAAGTTTTAACAGAAATTTTTTAGATGAGGTGGGCTCTGAAGATTCTTTTGGAAGAACAATATGGGCCTTGGGTTACTTACTGGGTAATGCTCCAAACGATGCGTATTATCAAACAGGTAAAGAGGTGTTTTTTAACGCATCGCCCAATTTTGAAAAACTTAAATCAATCAGAAGTATCGCCAATACTATGATCGGAATTAGTTATTACCTGAAAAGTAATCCGGCGGACGATTCCATGACCGAAAGATTAAGAAACCTTGCCAAAAACTTAACAAATCATTATAAGGAAAACGAAACACCTGACTGGAAATGGTTTGAATCCCTGCTTGCTTATGATAATGGCATATTGCCTTTAGCGCTTTTACATTCAGCTGAAATACTTCACGATAATAAAATAACAAAGATTGCTGTCGAATCAATGAACTTCCTTACTAACCATACGCTTAAAGATAATTACTTATCAATAATCGGAAACGAAAAATGGTATAAAAAAGAAGGGGAAAGATCGGTTTTTGCCCAGCAACCTATTGATGCCATGGCAATGGTTTTAATGTACCACCAGGCATTTCATGTAACAAAAGATAAGGAATACCTCAACAAACTTTATACCTCCTTTTTATGGTTCCTGGGCGAAAATGATTTGAGAATGAGCCTTTATGATTTTGAGACCCAGGGTTGCTGCGATGGTTTTGAAAGTTATGGTGTTAACCGCAATCAGGGCGCAGAAAGCTCACTGGCATATTTAATTTCTCATTTAACTGTTTTACAAGCTTATGAGGAATTTCATGCGACAGATTAACAAATATCAAACAATAGCTAATGTTCAAATTATAAAATACAAACAATGATAATAGTGATCCAGGCCATAATAAAAATGTTTGGTTTTTAAATTTGGTAATTTATTTAAAGTCGATTTTTGTGATTTGTTATTTGTGTTTTGTGATTTCTTATTTAGATTTTTATAGAACCGAGGACGAAGGACGAGCTCAGCGAAGCTAAACTAAAATAATTGCAATGTTAGTTAACAGATATCAAAAAAATCCTATTCTCTCAAAAGATGATGTGCCCTATCCGGTTGCAACAGTGCATAATGCAGCTGTTGTAAAGCACGAGGGTAAGTATATCATGATTTTTCGCTCTCATAAACTGAATGGAAGGAGTATACTTGGAATAGCAGAAAGTATAGATGGATACAATTTCAAAGTGTATAACAACCCTTTTATGGTTCCAGCTACTGAGGGGATATTTAAAGAATATGAAGCCTATGGAGTTGAAGATCCAAGGATTATTTTTATGGATGGGGAATACCTTATCACCTATAGCGCTTATTCCAGACACGGTGTGCGTATCGGAATGGCCAAAACAAAGGACTTTAAATCGGTTGAACGATTTTCATTGATTACCGAAGCCGATTACAGGAATGTGGTTATTTTTCCCGAAAAATTCGAAGGACTCTATGCCAGGCTCGACAGGCCGCATTCTGAAATATCGCCCTGGTCAATTTGGATTTCCTATTCTCCTGACTTGAAATATTGGGGAGAATCGAAGTTAATTATGAAACCAATGCAATATCATTGGGATGAAATGAAGATAGGACCCGGAGCACCACCTGTTAAAACACCCCGCGGCTGGTTAAGCATCTATCATGGTGTTTTTCCAACTATGGATGGATGTGTTTATCGATTAGGCGTAGCATTGCACGATTTGAAGGATCCATCAAAAATAATTGCGGTTGGTGATGATTGGATACTTCAACCTGAAGAATTATACGAAATTACAGGTTATGTGCATAATGTGGTTTTTTGCTGCGGCGCTGTTCCGGAAGAAGACGGAAGTATTAAAATCTATTGGGGAGGCGCTGACAAGGTGATGTGTGTTGGTACCGCAAATCTGGAAGCCCTTGTTGATCATTGTTTGAATAATCCACGCCAACCGCTTTAAAGAACCAAAATGTGATTAATGGAATTAATTAAAACCTGATTACTATGAAAATTGCAATACTCTCATCAATAGCATGGCGCACGCC
>JAFGQQ010000162.1 GCA_016935595.1 Bacteroidales bacterium | reverse complement strand
CGTATTTCCGATCAGGAAATCTATTCTGACCTTATCCAGCTTGGAACAGCAGACATAATTCTTTCGGTCGAACCCATGGAAGCATTACGTTATTTGCCATATTTATCAAAAAACGGGAAAATAATAACCTCAACAGAACCTGTTAATAATATTTCTAATTATCCCGATATTAATAAGTTAATGGATGAAATAAAAAATATAAAAAGTGTTATTTTTGTCGATTCAGTCAATATTGCGCGTGAATTAGGCAATGCTAAAGTATCAAACACTGTTTTAGTTGGCGTTGCATCACATTTTCTAGAAATTGATAAAGTTTATTATGAATGGGGAATTGAAACTTTATTTCAAAAAAAGTCGAAAGAATTAATTGATTTGAATATAAAAGCATTTAATAAAGGATACGAACTTTATAATTAATTTAAAATATACATTAATGATTTGGAATATACCAGCTGAAGCTTCGAGCCGTGATGAATTAATAAAGGTTCAGAATGAACGGCTTAAAATAATGATTGATCGGATATTTAAAGTTCCTTATTACCGTGAAAAACTGAATAATAAGGGAATTGAACCAGGCGATATCAAAACAATCGAACAATTAAAAGGCCTTCCGTTTACAACCAAACAAGATCTAAGGGAAAATTACCCGTTCGGGCTGTTTGCTGTCAAACAGGATGAAATTGTAAGGTTGCATGCATCAAGCGGTACAACAGGAAAATCCACAGTTGTTGGATATACAAGAAATGACCTTCAGATATGGAGCGAAGTAGTGGCACGATCGCTAACTATGGCCGGGGTAACCCATAACGACATAATTCAGGTTGCATACGGATATGGCTTATTCACAGGAGGGCTAGGGTTGCATTATGGAGCCGAAAAAATTGGGGCATCTGTAATTCCAATCTCAGGAGGCAATACAAGAAAACAATTACAACTTATGGAAGATTTTGGTTCCACAGTAATTGCCTGCACCCCTTCATATGCTGCATTTCTTGGAGAAAGTATTGCAAAAGAAGGAATTGACATTAAAAAAATTAAATTAAAAGCAGGAATTTTTGGCGCAGAGCCATGGACAGAAGAAATGAGAATACAAGTTCAAAACCTGTTACATTTAAAAGCATATGATATTTATGGCTTGAGCGAAATTATCGGGCCCGGCGTTTCTATGGAATGTGAACATCAGAAAGGCATGCATATTTTTGAAGACCATTTCATCCCGGAAATAATTAATCCTGAAACCGAAGAGGTATTGCCATACGGTGAATTAGGCGAACTAGTTTTTACTACCATTACTAAAGAAGCTATGCCCCTTCTGAGATATCGTACCCGCGACCTTACCCGTTTGCACATTGAAAAATGCAATTGTGGAAGAACAATAGTCAGAATGGAAAAATGTTTAGGCAGATCAGATGATATGCTAATAATCCGGGGAGTTAACGTATTTCCATCGCAGGTTGAATCTGTTTTGCTTGAAATGAGTGAAGCAACACCTCATTATCAGTTAATAGTAACCCGTGAAAACAACCTCGACAACTTAGAAATTAAAGTTGAAGTGGATGACCAGTTCTGGTCTGATGAGATAAAAGCCCTTGAGGGCTTAAAAAATAAAATCAGGCATAATATTGTAAGTACTCTCGGCATTAATGCTTCAATAAAATTAGTAGAACCTAATACAATTGAACGATCCGAGGGAAAAGCAAAAAGAGTAATCGACATGAGAAATATTAAATAAAAGAAGGAGGTTATTATGATTATTAAACAACTTTCGGTTTTTTTAGAAAACAAAACCGGCAGGCTTACGGAGTTAACCCGCATCCTTGCCGATAACGACATTAACATTTCAGCATTTAGTGTTGCAGATGCAACCGATTACGGAATTATCAGGATGATTGTTGGCAGGCCTGAACTTGCCCTTGAAGTGCTGAAAAAAAATGGTTTTTCGGTAAATACTACCGAAGTAATATGCATAATTGTACCTCATAAACCGGGTGGGTTGTACAAAGCATTAAAAGTATTATCCGACAACAAAATAGACATTGATTACATGTACGCATTTGCGCTTGAAAATGAAGCATCGGTTGTAATCCGTCCAACTTCGGTTAACCATGCAGTTGAGATTTTACAAAAAAACAAAATGGTATTGCTAAAAGCCAGCAGCATATACCAAATATAAAAACTATGGTTCATTTTAAACAATACCAGGAATACTTTGCCACAGATAATTATGCGGCAATGAGTGGAATTAAGCTTACCAACTGCAAACCCGGCTATGCCAGGGCAGAAGTAACTATTGAAAAAAAACACCTTAATGGCGCAAAAGTAGTGCATGGTGGTTTAATTTTTACACTTGCCGATTTTGTTTTTGCAGCTGCTGTTAATGCTTATGGATTAATCAGTTTGTCAATCAATGCATCTATTTCATTTCATGAAAAATGCACTTCAGGCACAATTGTTGCCGAAGCAAAAGAAATAGCAAGAAGCAGAAAATTAAGTAATTATGACATAAATGTTTACGACGAAAACAATCGATTAATTGCAAATTTTAAAGGTACAGCCTATATAACTAAAACAAATATTGAATTTTAATTTTTTAAATCGAAAATGACACGTTTCTCCCGGATGGTTACTAACCTGCGCTCTTCAGAAATCAGGGATTTAATGAGCCTGGCTACAAAACCCGATATAATTTCATTTGCCGGCGGAATGCCCGGAAATGAATTATTTCCCATTGATGAAATTAACTCAATTTATAATAGTTTATCAATTGCCGAAAAACAGGTTGCAATGCAATATGGCCCTACAAGCGGGTTGCCTGTATTACTTGAATCCCTGTCGGCCTATCTCGAAAAAAAAGGGTTGCCGGTTGCCCAAAACAAATTAATGATAACTACCGGTTCTTTACAGGCAATAAATATACTTGCCAAAACATTTATCGATCCGGGCGATACTATACTTGTTGAAAACCCGAGTTTTATTGGTGCAATTTCTGCTTTTAAATCCTACCAGGCCAATATGGTTATGATACCTCTTACACATGATGGTATGTCAATTGATATCCTTAAACAAAAATTAATTGAAACTGATTTTAAACCAAAATTTTTATATTATTCCCCGCACTTTCATAATCCTGCAGGGACTTTATATTCTGTCGAAACAAAAAAGCAGATAATACAAATACTTCAGAGAAAAGATATACCAATTCTTGAAGATGATGTTTATGATGAGCTTTATTTCTTTAGTGAAGATACAGAAAAATTAATCCCAATTAAAACAATGAACCCTGAAGGTATTGATGTATGCTATACCGGTTCGTTTTCAAAAATACTTGGGCCTGGGTTCAGGCTTGGATGGATGCTTGTACCTCCCCATATTTATCAGAAATGCGAATTGATTAAACAATCCTTTGATGCCTGTTCACCAAGTTTTACACAGGTTATTGCCGATAAATTCATTCGTAACGGATACCTGTACCAATATGTCTCAAAAGTTCGCGACGAGTACAAAAAAAGGGCAACAACCATGATAAATACCTTAAAAGAATACTTACCCGGGTATGTTAAATGGATAGAACCAAGAGGCGGGTTTTATATCTGGCTCGAACTTCCAGATGGGACAGATTCGACCGAAGTACTTAAAAAAGCCATTGAAAAAGGGGCTGTTTTTGTGTCGGGAAAAACTTTCGATCCGGAAGGAATAAAAAATAATACCATGAGAAT